>NZ_SMLW01000456.1 GCF_009711405.1 Fulvivirga kasyanovii
AATTAGTTTTTAAGGCTGCCAACCATATCTTCCGGCCTTACCCATTGATCAAATTCTTCCTCGCTTAAAAACCCTGATTTAACGGCTTCTTCTTTTAGTGTAGTACCATTCTCATGTGCTGATTTAGCAATTTTTGCAGCTTTTTCGTAACCAATATGCGTGTTGAGTGCAGTTACCAGCATCAAACTATTATTGAGGTGCTGCTCTATGTTTTTATTATTAGGCTCTATACCAACTGCACAATGTTCATTAAACGACACGCAGGCATCCCCAATCAAACGAGCCGACTGAAGGAAATTGTATGCCATTACAGGCTTGAATACATTAAGTTCGTAATGTCCCTGAGCTCCACCAACAGTTATGGCCATGTCATTACCCATTACCTGGGCACAAACCATAGTTAGCGCTTCGCACTGTGTGGGGTTAACTTTACCAGGCATGATTGAAGAACCAGGTTCGTTGGCAGGAATATTTATTTCCCCGATACCTGATCTTGGACCTGACGCCAGCATTCTGATGTCGTTGGCAATTTTATTTAAAGAAACAGCCAGTTGTTTTAATGCTCCATGCGCTTCAACGATGGCATCGTGTGCAGCCAGTGCTTCAAACTTATTTTCTGCTGTTTTGAAAGGAAGGCCCGTAAATTCGGCAATCATTTTAGCCACATGCTCGGCATAGCCCTCAGGCGTGTTGATGCCGGTTCCTACTGCCGTGCCACCTAAAGCTAATTCGGAAAGGTGGTCCAGTGTATTGTTCAATGCTTTTAAACCATGATCAAGCTGGGAAACATAACCCGAAAACTCCTGACCTAAAGTAAGTGGTGTAGCATCCATGAGGTGCGTTCTTCCGATTTTCACCACATTCATAAAGTCCTGTGATTTTTTGTGGAGCGTGTCCCTAAGAGTTTTAACTCCGGGGATCGTATTTTCTACCACCATTTTATAGCAGGCGATATGCATACCGGTCGGGAAGGTATCGTTGGAAGATTGTGACTTGTTCACATCGTCATTAGGGTGAATGAAAGTTTTCCCTTCACCCAGTTTATTGCCGGCCAATACATGTGCCCTGTTAGCAATTACCTCATTGGTATTCATATTGGATTGTGTACCTGATCCTGTTTGCCAGATTACCAGCGGAAACTGATCATCATGCTTACCTTCAAGGATCTCATCACAAACCTTCGAAATCAGGTCTCGCTTTTCTTCAGAGAGTACGCCCAGGGCATGGTTGGTATGTGCCGCTGCTTTTTTCAGGTACGCAAAGCCATAGATAATTTCGAGAGGCATACTTGCCGCATCACCAATCTTGAAGTTATTTCTAGATCTTTCTGTTTGGGCGCCCCAATATTTATCTGCGGGTACTTTAACCTCGCCCATGGTATCTTTTTCTATTCTGAAGTCCATTTGTACAAGCTTTTCCGTTTTGGGGCAAATTTAGAAAAATATTTGGCTTAACAGCCCCTGTCCGTATATCAACTTAAGGAAAATCTGGCATTTGAATGGATATCTTCGCGCTATTTTGTTCGGCATTTACCGGTAATCACCCGTCACTAACCGATTGATATCAACTATTTCGGTCACAGAGTAGTAAAATTGAATAGTTAAAAACTTAAAATTAAAGAACATGAGCGAATACAATACAAACGACAAGAGGTTCTGGCTGGGTATCATCCTTGTCATCTTCGGTGGCATCTGGCTATTGGATAACCTGGATTTTATTCCGTATTATTTCTCCGAGATACTATTTTCATGGGAGTCTTTTCTGATATTGCTTGGTGTCTATTTTATTTTGGGCCGAAAGAAAGTGGAGGCCGGTATAATTATGATTGCTGTCGGTGGTATATTCCTCATGCAGGATCTTGGCTTTTTCTATATTCGCAATATTTGGCAAATCTTCTTACCTGCCATTATTATTATCATTGGCATTTCACTCATCATGCGCCGGTCAACCTTTGGAAGGCACCTTGATGGGGACGAAAAAAAAAATGATATAGACTATATTGATGACTTTGCCATTTTTGGCGGGCGTGAGCGAACCATAGATTCACAAAATTTTAAAGGAGGCCGGATAACTGCTATGTTTGGAGGTTCTCAAATGGATCTGAGAACGGCAGACCTCTCAAGTGGCAATAATGTGCTGGATGTATTTGTAATATTTGGTGGTACTGAGATCATTGTTCCACCGGACTGGACTGTTCAGGTTGAAGTATTCTCACTACTCGGAGCTTTCAGCGATAAACGTTCTACAGCCTTAAAAGTGATTCCTAATCCTGACAAAGTGTTGATTATTAAAGGGTTTGTTATGTTTGGAGGAGGAGATGTAAAACTTCAGAAGTGAGTATGACCTTTGGTTTCTGATAGAAAACTATTCAACTCTGATATCTCAGTACTCAATAATTAAAAATGAAACACCCGCTGGCAGGTAAAGCAATAGTATTTTACATATCGGCATGGGCAGTAGTTATTGCTGCTCATGCGGTTTTGCTATACTACCATTATCAGTTGCCATTATCAATTTCGTTGGCCGATGCCATTGTATCTAATGCTTTTTTGGCCGGTATAGGCCTGAGCTATTGGTATGTTGTGCAGTATGTTTCGCCCGAAAGTCAGGGTATCTCCGGGGTAATCTTTAGCCATGTTTTGGGTGCTGCTATCTCGGCTTTGCTGGTGGTATATGGTGCAAGTGCAGTGCTTTCAGGATTCTTTTCAGGTGATGAAAATTATCAGATATTGGTTGATGTGTCTTTCATATGGAGGATTATTATCAATGCGTTTTTCCTTGCCCTGATCATTATGGTATATTACCTGCTGCGCTACAATAACAACCTTCGCCTAAAAGAGCAGGAAGAGTTGCAGCTACAGGGTATGCTCAGGCATTCGGAGCTTGAAATGCTCAAATTCCAAATCAATCCGCACTTTATATTTAACAGCCTGAACTCGGTAAGCTCCCTTACTATTACCGATCCTGACAAGGCCAGAGACATGGTGATAAAACTTTCGGATTTTCTCAGGTCCTCTTTGGGCACCCAAAGCCCGGAAAAACATTCATTAAAAGATGAACTGGCACAGATGCAGTTGTACCTGGATATAGAAAGAGTGCGTTTTGGTGACAGGCTTACTTCGGTGCATGAAATTGATCCGGCATGTCTGGGCATGGCTCTGCCAAACATGATCTTGCAGCCCATTTATGAAAATGCTATTAAGTATGGAATTTATGAGCAATTGGAAGGCGTAGAAATAAAGACTACTTGTAAATGTGAAGATGGAAATCTCAAGATTTCGGTATCCAACAACTATGACTCTGAGGGAGCACCACAGAAAGGAAAAGGGATAGGGCTAAAAAATGTCCGCAATCGGCTGGAATTGACTTATGGCACAATGGGCCTGATGACTATTGAAAAAGAGAAAACGATATTTACAGTTCACTTGTTGATCCCCCAATCACCGGAAAAATGATAAAAGCTCTAATAATAGATGATGAAAAACTGGCCCGGGATGTTATAAGGGCATATCTCAAAGACCATCCTGATATAGAAGTAGTGTCAGAGTGCGCCAACGGATTTGAAGGTGTAAAGACCATCCATGAGGTAAAACCCGATTTGATCTTTCTTGATGTGCAAATGCCCAAGCTTACGGGTTTTGAAATGCTTGAGCTTCTGGATACAGTGCCAGTCATCATATTCAGTACGGCATTTGACGAGTTTGCGCTTAAAGCCTTTGAGCAAAGTGCTGCTGATTACCTGCTGAAGCCGTATTCAAAAAGCCGCTTTAACGAAGCTATATCGAAGGCCAGGCAGCGCCTGACGGGAGGAGGAGATAAGGAACTGGTTGCTAAAATCCAGGAGAGCCGGGAAGGTGCCCGTGAGGAACTTGATCGGTTGGTGGTAAGGCTGGGTAGTAAAATTGTCATAATCTCTCTGGATAAAGTTGATTTCATAGAAGCTCAGGATGATTATGTTGCTATCCACAGTGAGGGCAAAAAATACCTGAAACAGCTTACCATGAAATACCTGGAATCCTCATTGCCTGAAAATCAATTTGTCAGAGTTCACCGGTCGTATATAGTTTCCATTGGTAGCATAGACCGGTTAGAGGCTATGTCGAAAGACACGTATGTAGCAATACTTAAATCCGGCGCAAAAATTTCTGTAAGCCGAGCGGGTTATAGTTCGCTAAAAGAAGTACTCAATTTTTGATTTCCCTTTTATTTATTCTGTAATAATGGGCAAAAACCTTACATGTCACAAGATTCTTTGTTTTTTGGTTGCTTTAAGGAAATAAAATTTCGAGTTTAGGTGAAATTAGGCTTTTATGCCTAAAACAACTTTTAACCTAAACCTATGAAATTTATGACCAACTACAGATTACTGTTATTGGTATTCCTCAGCGCCATGCTGATGAGGTGTACTAATGACCCCAACGAACTGGAAGCCCCTCAGGTAGACCAGGAACTGCTGCTCATCCCAAGAGATCAGATTGATGATCAAATCATGGAGTCCCTAAAAGCAACCAATGAATTTAATTGGAGGGATGCGTCCGATCAGGTGCTTTGGAGTGCTTTGATGCATTCAGACTCCACATTGACTATTGGTTATCAGCCGGAGGGCGAGAGTGATGTCAACTCAAGAATGGCTACCATTGATATTAAAGGAAAGAACTGGGTGCAAGCCCGTGAGAATGTTGTTGAGGAAGCCCTTTACATTATTAATAAAGGTAATGATCAGCCCCTTGAGTCGGAAGATATTGATTTACGTGCACATAATGTATTACCTTATGTGGAAATACATATCACTGACCCGGCCGTAATTACCAGGCTCAGGTCTTTGCCTAATGTGCGTTATGTTGAGCCTTTGGGCTATGAAGTGGATTTTGCCCGCTATGCTGCTGAGGGTAGAGAAGAAAGCAGCAAAGGTTGCTCAAACGACCCCGATTATGGTATCCCTTCAGGCGATTACACAGTGGTTGCCCCTAATGCCAAGGTGTCGTGGAACTACAGCTATATGAATATCCCTCAGGCCTGGAGCCATAGCACAGGAAGTGGTATAGCCGTAGGCCTGATCGACACAGGTATATCTCCAAACCAAACCAAGCTTAACGGAGAATTCAATTCAGGATATTCCAGCGGAAGATATGTTCACAAATATGGTTTTTATGTAAGCAGTTGGTGGCCATGGGATGATCCTGACGGGCCAAATGACCAATGTGGCCACGGCACGGCTATGGCTGGTACCATTGCTGCCCCGAGAAGTACTTCCGGAAGTTCAGTGGGTGTAGCCTATAATGCCAATCTTGTAGCCGTAAGAGGCACGGGGGATGTAGTTATTAACGGAGGCAGTGAGAAAACAGGTGTTTCCGATGCTCTTGTTTTCCTTGGCAATCGAAGTGATGTTAAGATCATTAGCATGTCAATTGGAGATGTTTTCAGTAATTCTAAAGTTGCAGATGCTATACGTTACGCCTATGGTAAAGGTAAATTAATATTTGCAGCGGCAGGTACATCAACTTCATTTACAAACTGGTACGGTGTAATATTTCCTGCATCAATGAATGAGACCGTTGCTGTGACAGGAGTAAAAGAAGGAAGCGGTTATCAGCGATGTGATATCTGTCATTCAGGAGATAAAGTAGATTTCACTGTGGTTATGGAAAGATCAGGAAGCGGCAAACACGCCCTTACCCTGGCCATGAGTGGTAGTGATCCGTCCACAGTGGGAGGTTCTTCGGTTGCGACAGCCACCGCTGCGGGTATAGCAGCTTTGGTATGGTCAAAGAACCCAGGCTGGTCCAGGGATCAGGTACTTAATAAAATGAAACAAAGTGCTGATCTGTATCCGAGCAGAAGCTCAGAATATGGATGGGGTACTTTAGACGCATTGGCTGCGGTTAATTAAACAGGTAGTAAACCCAGGCGGGCTATGAAGGTCTGCCGGGCTTACTTGTTTCCAAGCTTGTTATAAAAATCCCAAATGACGATTCCCACACTTACTGAAATATTTAATGAGTGCTTAGTACCATGTTGAGGTATTTCAATGCATTTGTCAGAGACCTCTACAATCTTTTCATCAACACCAAAAACTTCATTGCCGAAAACAAGGCAGTACTTCTCCCCGGCTATTGGCTGAAAATTGCTTAACATAACGCTTTTGTCAACCTGCTCAACAGAGACTATTTTGTAGCCGTCCTCTTTTAGCTTTTTTATTCCGGCCATCGTGTCTGGCATATGCTCCCACTCCACTGATTCGGTAGCACCCAGCGCGGTTTTGGTTATATCTCTGTGCGGGGGTGTGCCCGTGATACCGCCCAGATAGATTTTTTCTACCAGGAATGCATCTGCTGTACGGAAGGCCGAGCCGACATTATTCAGGCTCCTTATATTATCCAGAAATATCACGACTGGAAGCTTTTCACTTTTTTTAAACTCTTCTATGGATTTTCTCTCCAGTTCTTCGTTGGCAAGTTTGCGCATCTTACTTTCTGATAGCTTTCGTTTTAAAAATACAAAGCTAACATTTAGTGTGTAATGTGTAATTAAAAAGACAGTAAGACACCAGCCTTGCTAATCGCACCAAAAAAATTAATCTTTGTGACCTTAATTGATCATAAAATGGCTAAAACCAAAGACGCAAAAGAAACTCCGTTAATGAAGCAGTACAACGCTATTAAAGCGAAGTACCCGGGAGCCTTATTGCTATTCAGGGTTGGCGATTTTTATGAAACCTTTGGTGAAGATGCAGTTAAAGCCAGCAAGGTTCTGGACATTGTATTGACCAAGCGTGCCAATGGAGCCGCTTCTCACATAGAGCTGGCAGGTTTCCCTCACCATTCACTGGATACTTATTTACCGAAACTGGTAAGGGCAGGTAATCGTGTGGCCATTTGTGATCAGCTTGAAGATCCAAAGTCGGTTAAGGGTATAGTTAAAAGAGGTGTAACGGAGCTGGTTACTCCAGGCCTTTCCTTTAATGATAATGTGCTGGAAAAGAAGGCAAATAACTTTCTGGCCTCTATACACTTTTCAAAAGACCGGGCCGGCGTGGCTTTTCTGGATGTTTCTACCGGAGAATTTATGACTGCTCAAGGGTCAAAAGATTATATCTCTAAATTATTTCAAGGATTCAACCCTTCCGAGGTTATCTTCTGCAAATCTGCAAAAGAAGATCTCAGACAGCTTTTTCAGGATGACTACAATACCTTTTCATTAGACGAGTGGATCTACAGTTTCGATTTTGGCTATGAAAAACTGACGGCCCATTTTCAAACCACCACACTCAAAGGCTTTGGTATTGAAGGAATGGATGATGCCATTATTGCAGCGGGAGCGGTTTTACATTATCTGGAAGAAACGGAACATCGTGAAGTAAAACATATTTCCTCAATATCGAGAATTGACGAAGACAGATACGTTTGGCTTGATAAATTTACTATTCGTAACCTGGAATTGATTTATCCACAACATGATGGAGGTGTCCCATTAATTGATATTCTGGATTGTACGGTTACGCCGATGGGTTCGCGGTTGTTGAAGAAGTGGATGGTATTGCCTCTAAAGGAAATAACCACCATCAATGAGCGATTAAATACTGTCAAAGGATTTACGGAAAATACCGATCTTCTTGATGATATTCAACAAAACCTTAAGCAAATCGGCGATTTGGAAAGGTTAATATCCAAAGTAGCCGTTGGCCGTATCAATCCGCGGGAAATGAACCAGCTCAAGAAGGCCTTAAAAAATACTTTGCCGATCAAGAAGATCCTGCAGGAGAGTAAGTTTGCAGAACTCAAAAAACTGGCGGATCAGATTAATCCCTGCGAATTCCTGCTGGAAAAGATAGAAAATGAGCTGAAAGAAGAGGTGCCGTTAACATCCAATGTTGGCGGTTTGATCAAAGACGGCATTAATGAAGAACTGGATGAGCTGAGAAAAATAGCGTATTCTGGCAAGGATTATCTTATTCAGATACAAAAGCGAGAAGTTGAGCGCACGGGCATTTCTTCTTTAAAAATAGCTTACAATAAAGTTTTTGGTTACTACCTCGAGGTAAGCAATGCCCACAAAGATAAGGTGCCTGGCGAATGGATCAGAAAGCAAACCCTGGTTAACGCTGAGAGATATATCACTGAGGAGCTCAAGGTCTACGAAGAGAAGATTCTCAATGCAGAAGACAGATTGTTTGTTATTGAGCAGAAACTATTCTATGAACTGGTCGTGAGTGCGGCCGATTACGTGACCCAAATACAGCAAAATGCAAGGGTTTTGGCCACAGTGGACTGTTTGAATTCTTTTGCTATCATCGCGAGGAACAACAAGTACGTAATGCCTGAGGTCAATGACTCTACTGCCATAGATATCAAAGAAGGCCGGCATCCTGTTATAGAAAAGCAGCTTCCCTTAGGTGAATCCTACATTCCCAATGATGTTTTTCTGGACAACGATCATCAGCAGATCATGGTCATAACAGGGCCCAACATGGCTGGTAAGTCTGCCCTGCTCCGGCAGACGGCTTTAATTGTGCTTATGGCGCAAATGGGGTCGTTTGTTCCGGCCAAACAGGCTTCGATTGGTATGGTTGACAAAGTCTTTACCCGTGTGGGGGCCTCTGACAACCTGTCAAAGGGCGAATCAACTTTTATGGTTGAAATGACCGAAACAGCCAGCATCCTCAACAACCTCAGTGACCGGAGCCTGGTGCTGATGGATGAAATCGGCCGGGGTACCAGTACCTATGACGGAGTCTCCATTGCCTGGTCTATAGTCGAATTTTTGCATAACCATCAGGATTATCGTGTCAAAACCTTGTTTGCCACCCATTATCACGAGCTTAATCAACTAACAGAAGACTTTCCCCGCATTAAAAACTTTAATGTATCCGTAAAGGAAGTTGGAGATAAGATCATCTTTATGCGAAAGCTCAAGGAGGGTGGTAGTGAACATAGCTTTGGTATCCATGTGGCCCAACTTGCCGGTATGCCGAATAAAGTGGTCATAAGAGCCAACGAGATTATGCATTTCCTAGAGAAGGACAAGCATAAAAATGACACCCGGAAAAAACTTGAAGAAGTACCAAAAGCCAACTACCAAATGAGCCTTTTCGAGGCTGATCCAAAATATAAGCAAGTGCAGGAAATGATGGACGCACTTGACATCAACACCATTTCACCGGTAGAAGCCCTTCTTAAACTTAACGAGATCAAAGTAGTACTAAAGGGCAAGGAATAATCTTACTATTCATTTATCTATCTGCCTGATTTCTATTAAGATCCGGCTAAAAACGGCTATATACCGTGTAAACCGTGCAGGTAACCAGCATGCAGGATATTTTAAATTATTGTGAAATTTTTGCAAGAATTATCAAAATAAAGTTTGAATTATTCAATTACGCATATTAGATTTGCCGCCAGTTAAACATGTAGATACGTTGAAAATCTGTTATGTTTTATACTTTAATGGCATAATAACCTTATTACTTATATAATAATAATTTAAAATTAAACAAAATGAAGTTAGTCCAAGTGGTATACGCAAAAGCCCTCTTGATGTTGTTCTGTGTTTCGTCTGCATTTGCGCAGGAGGAGGCCACCAGTGCAACCATAGAATATGGGTTTAAAGCGGGTGCTGTTATGAGTGAGTTGAGTTCTTCATATCATACAGGATCCAGATTAGGTTTTACAGCCGGAGCTTTCGGCTCTTATCAGATCAATGATATGCTTGCAGTACAAGCAGAGGTAGCTTATTTTCAATCAGGTGGTACCTATTTACAATTTAAAGATGAGTCCAGGTTTGGCGGATCATCAGACTTTTTCAACAACCATGTTAAGGATGCTTCAGTTACCCTGCACAACATTTATGTTCCTGTTCAGGCACGTTTTGCACCTTTCAGCAATCCTGCCTTTCCTAAATTCCTGATAGGCCCATACATGTCATACAACATTTCGGCAACGGAATCTTATCAGAAAACAGGTCAGCTAAACGGAAATGTTTTTGTAACCGCTGCAGGTGAAGATGTGGTTTCTGACCAGTACAAAAACTTTCAGTTTGGCGCTGTAGCCGGTCTGCAATTCGATATTCCTACTGAGGGAAGTTTTGATTTGGTTATAGGAGCCGCTTATCAATATGGTATTACCCCGGTTAAAGAATCTTTCAGTTACATCGATTTTGTAGAAGTTACTGAAGATGTAACGGCCAATGCCTTCTCATTTACTGTTGGTGTTAAATTTTAAATAAAGCTTAAAAATTAAAAATTAAATAAATCATGAGTTCTATAATGAAAAAAACAAGAATCCTATCGTTCCTTTTGGTGATCATACTTGCGGGTGTTTTCACTTCTTGTAAAGATGATTTTACTGAAGAGGATGCTTTGAATGCTCAACAAACTGTTGATGTTTCTATTTATGTTACTGACTATTTCAACACTACTGCTGTAAGTGGAGCTACTGTATCAATCATTAAAGATGGAGCCACTGTAACTGCAGAAACCAATGAGCAAGGTGTTGCTTCTTTTTCTGATATTAAAATAGGTGGGGGCCTGCCTGTAACGGTTGAAAAAGAAGGTTTTACTAAAGTTAACAAGTTGGTAGACATTGATGTAACCAACTATCGTGAAGGTCACTTTACAACTACTGTAGATGTGCTTTCTCTTACTGAAAATACTGCGATTATTAAAGGTAAGTTGGAAATAGAAACAGATCTTACCAACGAAGAGACTGAAATTGTGCCCGAAGGAACTGAGGTTATTGCCATCCTTAACGTTGAAGATTTTTCTGGAAACAGCATAGAGATCTCTGCTACAACAGATGCAAATGGTAATTATGAACTGGTTGTACCAGCAACTAATTATGGAGTGGAGTATACTTTAAAATATCAGACCCTCACTTTGGATCAAAAAATAGCTAAGAACGGTAATAAGGGGGATGAGGAGTTTCCTGCAACTTTGCCAAGTCTTGCCAATATTTCTACTGTGTTTAATCCTCATGGTTCAGCACTTGACATACCAAGCGTTCCGTCTATAGTTGCAACTTTACCTGCACCTACTGATGCTGATGGAACACAGGCTGAAATTTATGTTGATTTTGGTAGCATGACGGCTGATGGTGGCATTGATGATTTTGATGTAGATGTAACAGGAACTGGTTATACTCCAGGTGCTGAATTAAATGTAACAGTGACATCACTGTTTGGTGGTTCCGGGTTGGCAGCAATCTGGACTGTCGATGGTTCAGGCAATGTAAGTGGAAATGCAAATATTACAGATACAGGTAGTGGTTATCCTATGACCTATGAAGCTAATAAAGCTGCTAAAGATGAGCCTTCCTTCAGCTTTGAAGTTGAGATTTCTTCAGGAGAAATCGTGCTTCAAAATGGGGACTATGGAACCGGTACGATTCGAGCTGAA
>NZ_SMLW01000267.1 GCF_009711405.1 Fulvivirga kasyanovii
AGCTTACATGCAGGAAAAACCTTATATGTACTGCCAGCGGTGTTTTGATTTTATTTACTGCTAAAAAACCGGGATTCACACCGATAGTATTACATCATTGGTTTTCAGCAACTGGTGTTACAGGTCTGAAGACTTGGATAAATGGTGATGCAAGTTACCGCTACGCTAAAGGCTTGAACCAGAACGTAGATTAACCAGAACGTATCACTCCGTGCATGAGCTGCTTTTTAAAGTGGCATCAAATTCATTAATAAGCTCTTCCACTGCAGCAAGTATGCACTCCATGTTTTCAGAAAACTCGATGTACTTATCAATATAATACGGGTCCAGCGCGCCTTTTATGATGGAGCGAAGCTCCTTGTTTGCCGCCATGCACTGTTTTACGGCGCGCAACGAGACTTCCATGCAATAACCTTTAGTGGGGGATTCTTTGCTGCTAATTTCTCCCGGCAATCCTACAGTGTACTCCATAATTATTATATTTAGGTTGTTTTGGACAGGGCTGGCTAAGGCTTATCAAAACAACAATTTGTTTGCTTTTTATAAAAATGAAAATAAGTAGTGATAAATACAACTATTGAGGAGAGAATTTTTTATTTCCGTACAAGAAACAATTGGTCACAAAGCCAGTTAGGTGATGCCATTGAGAAAGAATCGGGCAAGCTGGTAAGTAAGGATGTGATTTCCAATTATGAAAAAGGCAGGCGCAAAGTACCTTCTGAACTTGTGCCTGTGCTGGCACGCATCTTTGATATAAGTACGGACGAACTCTTCTACAAGCCGGGAGAGGAAAGCCATTCGGATGATATAGGAAGCACAATAATGAATGCACGGCACATTGCGGCAGAAGATAAGGCCGCTGCTTTTGACATTACCTTTGAAGCGCTGGGCAAGGCTAAGGAAGAAATACAGAAGCTAAAAATTCAGGTAGCAGAGAGCATGCAGGAGACTACCACTTATAAGGTAGAACTTGAAAAGTACAAGGCTGTAGTGGACAGGGTAAAAAAAGCCACTTTGATGGACTAACTGTTTTACAGCTATCAAATATAAAAAGGGCGATGAAAGCCCTTTTTATATTGATAAACCAACATGCATTATGGTCCCGAGACTTTATGCATCTTTATTTTTATTGTTGTAAGTATCTAACTCAGAGGCCATTCTGTGTATCTCTGCAAGCAGTTCTTTGTGGTCTTTGTTCTCCTTTGCTAAGGCATCCTTTTCCTCCTGCAAGACGGCACATAGCTTTCGTGCATCGTAGGCCTTCTTTTTTGTCGCTTTGGTATTTATAGTTACCACCATTATAACGATTAATAACCCCGCCACTATAGCACCTGCCCCTTGAGCGATGAGCCATTGCCTGTCTACCATACTGGCCTGTAGCTTTCGGTTATTGTGGGCTTCTACTTCTTGGTTTAATGCAGCTTGTAAAGCTTTGGCATTCATGCCATCATAAAAACTATCTTTTAGCTCCTGTTGCTGTTTTTTAAGGTCAGCTATCCGGTATATATCATCGTAGGCCACCTTTGCTCCATTGTCTGTTAGCGCCCGGTAGGATTGTGAAAGCAGGTCAAGTGTGTTATTTAGCGGTTCATTGATAATGTCTTTGTTGGCAAGGGCTATGGCTTCATTAAATACTTCTACTGCCTTTTGGTGATTGCCTTGGAGTTGGTAGAGTGTTCCTTCGATATTGTATCGTTCAACTGCTGTCTTGGTATCTATGGTTATACCTGTTCCCTTTAACAAAAACTTAGTCGCTTTATCATAATTACCTTTTGTAAGGTAGGTATTGGCAAGGTTGTCATATAATATTACCAGCATCTGTTCATGGCTGGGATTAAAAGCCAGAGCTTCATTATAATATTCTATAGCCTGATCATATTGGTTTGCATGATAATAAATATTACCAGCTTCATTGTAAACATGAGCTAGCCTGTTAGCATCATTTGAATCAAATTGTAATTGTTGTGCTATAGCAAGCTTAATATTTTCCTTGGCCTCAGCGTACCGCCCAGTTTTTGAATTGCAGATAGCAAGATTTGTATAGGCTATTGATTGATTCTTAAAGTCTCCGCTTTCTTCATATATCTGAGCAGCCTTTTCAAAATATGGAATGGCATCTTTGTAACCTTCGATAGTCTGGTAAAGCTTGCCTACGTTATTGATGTCAGCAGCTACTCCTGAGTTATAACCTACTTCTTCAAAAATATCAATAGCTTGGAGGTAAGAATTTGTCGCTTCTATATATTCTCCTGACCGTCTTTGTAGCATGCCCTGGGCGTGATATGCCCTTCCCAAATACATTTTATTAACTACCTCCTTAGCTAAATCCTGTTGCTGATTGACATAATAGGCAGCTTGGGCTAAATCACTATCTCTAAACGCTTTATAAAGCCTATAATAGACCTCTAGTCGAGTTTCTGGATTTATATCTTTATCTAAAAGTGATTTTAAGCTGTTGGTATCTGTCGGAAGTTTTTCAGGTGTTATTTCCGGCTCATTAGAGCAGGATAAGAAAAAACACATAAATAGCAGGTAAAGGAAAGGTTTAGTCAAATTTGAGATCATGGTTTATCAAGTTGTTGGTTTTAAACTTCTAATTAGATTGTCATAACTATGGGGTATTCAATTTTTTTTTCTCAAATCAGGGGTCGATTTCTTCTCCATTGCTGTGTGGATCAGTAACAGGTTCCTCCGCTTGGAGGGTTATTTCCTCATAAGGATCGCTGCACGAGTACATGGCCAGTGAGCAGAAGGTAACGGCTGCCAGTAATATTACTTTAAATGGTTTCATGGGATATTGGGCTTTAGGTTAGTTGATTGTCAAGCTCAGGGAAAATTAAACTTGAGCAAGGTTGTATTGGGTTTATCATAGCTATGTCATACTTCTTTTATTATGGTTACAATTCCAAATTAATTGTTCAACCTTATTTTGCAAACCACCCTATAAGCTATTTTATGACTGACCTGCATGGGTAATCACTAAATGGTTGATTGTTAATGAATTACTAAACTTGTGGCTCGACAAATAACTAGTCAGGCGCAATAAGAGGCCACAAATTGCCCTGATGTAACTTTTTTGGTCGCATTTAAACGGTACTGGCTGTTATAAACTGTAATAAAGCGTAATAAGCCGTAATGAAAAGTTATGAGGATCGTACTGTTTGGAGTGCTGAACCTATATTCTGATAAAAATAGCTCCTTTTGGTTTGAGTGCGCTACCCTTACCGGGTGTGCCAATATCCGCTTGTAAGTTTTTTTAGACTGTTACATGTTTACAATTGCACGGGTAATCCATGCCTGGCAATTAAAATAATATTTCCTTTTTAGTAGAAAATTGCACTAAATGTGTAGCGTGTTATTGTAAGCTGCAATAGGGTAGGAGGGTGGAAAGTGTGTTAAATCCTCACTTAGCTATATTGGCCTGGTGCCATGTCAGAGTCAGCCCGTTAATGGCGTATCTTACCAAATTTAATATATTAAAAATACCCAAGGTTGGGTATTGACTTTTCATAAGCACTTTAGCTAGCTTTCAGTTTCTAAAATAAACGGAAAAATGGCTTTCGGAAAGTGATAGGTGTCGTTGGAAAAGTTTTGGAGGTAGTGGTTGGGTGAATAAGTAGATTAAAGTGCTGTTATATCCGATTGT
>NZ_SMLW01000172.1 GCF_009711405.1 Fulvivirga kasyanovii
CATACATGGCAAGTTCCAGCAACAAACCAATCCAGCCTACTTCGAGGAGCGTTTTCATAAAACCGCTGTCGGGAGGAAAACCGGCCAGTGGATGGCTTGGTGAAAATCGTTCACCATAAACGCCACTGGTTGTCAATCCACCTCCAATGGGATGGGCATGTATATAAGGCTGAATGCGCTGACGGTTATAATCACGCAAATTCATTGAGGCATCCTCAGTCGGGTTAAAAGCTGAACGAAACCTGACTATGGGCTTGCTGTAAAAAGGGCCAAAATAAACTATGAGGAAGAGGATAACACTTACACAGGCAAAAACCAAAGTTTTTACTTTTGTAATGTTGAGCAGTACATAAAGGATGACTGCTACGGGGATCATCACATAGGCAGTACGCGTGCCGGAAAAGAACATGGCCAAGAGCATAAACATGCCTGCTACTGCAAAATATATTCTCTTGGACCATTTAAAAGGGCCTAATGCAAGCATGAAGGATACAATACTGCAAAAGCTCATGAATAAGCCGAAAATCGCCGGGTCTGACAAAAATGACCATTTTCTCCATTTCCCCTGAATGAACAAAAGATTGATACGCTCATCAGTGGCCGTTGCCCATTTCAGATCGTAGCCGGGCAAACCGACAAACTCCTGGTAAATGCCATAAAGAGCTACCAAAAGGCCTAGTGAAAGGAAAAAAGTGGCAAAAAGATGAATAGACTTAAGACTGTTAAATACTCGCTGGGCAACAACATAAACAACAATTACTCTTAAGATATTCCGAAGGCCAAACAGCCATCCGGCAGGGGTACCGGCAGGATTAAAAGCCTGAAGCAACAAATACCCTGTCCAGACAAATAAAATAATGGACACAGGATTTTTGAGTGAGAAGTCATCACCTTTACCGGGATCAGTGGAAAAAATCTGCTCCAGGATTATCCAGAAAAACATCAGAGTAAAAATGAGGTCAACACCTACACCAAAAGGGATATTTGCTGATGTCAGACGGCTGATGAATGACATGAAAGTTGAGAATCCCATGATCAACAAAAATCCAAATCTGTTGTTGGCGATACTGTATAGTGTGATAGGGATACCAATAATAGCTGCCAAAACAACCACCCCTCCTTTGACTCCCATAAAAGCTATGGCAAATGCAGATAGTACACAGATCGAAGTCAGGACAATAAACCCGAACACGTTGTTGAACTTCTCTACAATAATACGGTCAAACAACCACTGTTTCATCTCTCTGTGAATATTTCAAGTCTATTAATTATTAACATATCATACCTGACTAGAAGAACATGAGCTTTATGTAAATAAACAGGTAGACTATTATAATAAAAGATATAACAATGCCCCTGTAGACTAATGTGCCAACTTTCTTTTCTTTTTCCTCTATCTCATCCATCCTTTAAACTTTTATTCCTAATCGTTTTCATCACCATATGCCAGCCTTGCTGAATCACCTGAGCACTGAATTTAAAA
>NZ_SMLW01000357.1 GCF_009711405.1 Fulvivirga kasyanovii
ATATATACCAGTAACGACAATCAGTTAAACAACTGGGACGACATCTCTGCCTGGTCTTCAACCAATAGCTGGTCAACCGCCCCCAAAACCCCTGGCAACCCCACCAACAGCAACAGTGCAAGAATCAATGTTTACGGATATACCAGAGTTTACTCAAGCCTGACTATCAATAATGCCAATCCGGCATTGCATATCTACGACACCTTATTTGTAGATGGAGATGTCAGCCTGGGCTCAGGAGCAAGTATGGAAGTACATGAAAATGGTTTATTAATAGTGACAGGCAACTATACTTCATCCGGGAGCTTCAAGACTAATAACTCAGGCCGGGTAGTTGTGGTTGGAGATGTTAATATTACAGCGGGCACCACCTTGCACACCAATGAGCAAACCTACATTTTCGGAAACTTAAACAACGCCAACGGTTATGTAGGCACAGGGCCCTCAGACCAATGCTACACGTGGGGCTCATGCGATCCCACTACGTACACCTCAACAGAGAACGACCTCTTTACAAATGACAGACTCACTTATGATTTTGTCACCAATGGGGGTGTGCTTCCTGTAGAAGTGGTTGAATTTAAAGCTACTGCCAACAAGGGCAAAGCCATCCTCAAATGGTCCACACTCAGCGAGGTAAACTTTGACTACTTCACCATTGAAAAATCAACCGATGGCCAGCGTTTTAAGGAAGTAGCACGGGTGAAAGGTGCGGGCAATTCCACTGAAAAAATCGATTATAGCTGGACAGGCCTTGCTGTAGAAAGCGCTTACTACAGACTAAAAGCCACTGATTTTGATGGATACACCGAGTATCACGGCACAGTTTACCTGACCGTTTCGGAGATTACGTTTAGCTACAAAGTTTATCCCAATCCCGTGATCGGACGCATAGTCAATATTAATTCGGGCAGCAAACTGCATGAGGCATCACTTACAGGCATGAATGGACAAAACATAGTATTGGAGATTAACAATCAGGACTATCAGACACAACTAGAGCTTCCTGATAATGTAAGAGAAGGTTACTACATGTTGACGTTAACCTTCGAAAACGAATCAGTGGTTCAAAAAATTGCCATTCATTAAAACGCAACAGCCACAGAATGAACTTTGGAAATTTGCCCCTCAAAGGCACAACATATCAAAGACATTAATCTATAGGCCGTCCGAAATCTGAGACGGCCTTTTTACTTTACTCCTTCCCTAAAGCCTTACCAGCCTCATACCTTAATATCTGAACCTAAAAAAACTTTTAAATTTTTTCCGGAAGGTGAACTATTCCGATCGTTATATCGTAATATTGCAATATACAGATAACATTTATGGGAGTAACTAAAACAGAGCTTTTTACGGCGGAACAAAATGACCTGGCACTGGTGGCCAAAGCCTTCGCCCATCCGGCACGTGTAGCCATTATTCAATATTTACTTAAGGCAAATACATGCATAAACGGCAACCTGGTGCAGGAATTGGGACTTGCGCAGCCAACTATCAGCCAGCATTTGAAAGAACTCAAAGCCATCGGTATTATACAGGGTACTATTGAAGGTGTTTCCGTAAGCTATTGTATTAACCCTAAACGCTGGGAGGAAATAGAGAAACTGTTTAACAGCTTGTTTATGCAGTATAGGCGAAACTGCTGTTGAAAAAAATTTGATTCTAATTATCGCAATATTACAATTAAACAAAATATAGCTATGAAACCATCATCCGAAGAACTCAAAAAGATTGTTCGCGACAAATACAGCGAGATCGCGGAACAGGACAAAGAAATGAATGCAGCTTCCTGCTGTGGTGCAGGAGGGTGCTCTACAGAGGTCTACAACATTATGACTGATGACTATTCCGAACTGCAGGGATATAATGCCGATGCCGACCTCGGACTTGGCTGCGGGCTACCCACTCAATATGCTAAAATAAAACCGGGAGACACGGTAATAGACCTGGGCTCAGGCGCAGGAAATGACTGCTTTGTGGCCAGACATGAAACCGGGGAAACAGGAAAGGTCATCGGCATAGATTTCACTGAGGTCATGATCAAAAAAGCAAGAAAAAATGCAGAGAAGCTTAACTTCAACAATGTGGAATTCCGCTACGGAGATATTGAAGACATGCCTGTTTCTGATGACTCGGCAGACGTGGTAGTGAGCAATTGTGTGCTTAACCTGGTTCCTGACAAGCAGAAGGTGATTGCAGAAATCTACAGGGTACTCAAACCCGGAGGCCATTTCAGTATTTCTGATGTAGTACTGGTCGGACAGCTCCCTGAGGCACTGCAAAAAGACGCTGAAATGTATGCAGGATGTGTTTCCGGGGCCATTCAAAAAGATGAATACCTGAACTTCATCCAAGAGCAGGGTTTTCAGCAGGTAACGATCCAAAAGGAAAAGCCTATAATTATTCCGGGTGATATCTTAAGCAGATATTTGACACCCACAGAGCTGGAAGATTTCAAAAATGGCACTGCTGGAATTTTCAGCATCACCGTTTATGCCGAAAAGCCGGGAGAAGGCCAGCCTGAAAAGAAAAAAGTGAACCTTTCTGAAATTCAAAATGAATGCACTCCGGGTAGCGGGTGTTGCTAAAATCAGTTAATTCCAGCTATAGCTGAGTTTTTAGCTCAATTGGATACCACATCCGTAAAAGAAGAAAGAAAGTGGAGTTACAGCCTCTTGTAGATACTATCCGCGAAAAGGTAGGCCTGCATGAGGCTGTAAACTTATTTAGTATAAAGCACAACTTCACCCTCATTGAAGGCAGCTTTCCATTTCCCTGATTATGGCTGCCTGATCCATGTCACGGCCTATAAATACGATCTCGTTCATTCTGTCTCCCCATTGTTTGTCCCATTTTTTCATTATAGCTTCCTGATTTTGCATGTAGGCTTCGTTCCTCGCCCGCTCTTTGATGGGCACGGAAACCCACCACCTGCCGTACGGATCCGTTTTGGCAGAACCTCCGGCCTGGCTCCATAAATATGCACGGTCAGGCTCCGAGGCAAACCAGAACAGACCTTTGCTCCTGATCACACTCGCAGGCCAGGAATTGCTGGCATAGTGCAGGAACTTGTCACGATCAAAGGGCCTGCGCTCGCGGTAAACGAACGAGGTTATACCGTATTCTTCCGTTTCAGGGGTATGCTCATTGTTCAATTCACGGATCCAGCCTGCTGACTGCTCCGCCTCCTCATAATCAAACAGCCCGGTATTGAGGATAAGCTTCGGATCAACTTTGCCGAAGTGGGTTCTGATCACTTTTGCCGCGGGATTAAGCTTTGAAACTATACCTTCCAGAACAGCTAGCTGAGACTCATCCACCAAGTCAGTTTTATTGAGCAGGATCACATTGGCAAACTCTATCTGGTCAGTCAGCAAGTTTACAATGGCCCTTTTATCCTCCCCATCATCAGTCATTCCTCTGTCCAGAACGGTTTCTGCACTACCAAAGTCCCGGAAAAAGTTAAAGGCGTCCACCACAGTCACCATGGTATCCAGCCGTGTTAGCCTGGTGAGGTCGTACAGTTCGTCTCCCATAGCAAAAGAAAAAGTTTGTGCTACGGGTATAGGTTCGGATATGCCTGTACTTTCAATCAGCAGGTAGTCAAATTTATTTTGCTTTGCCAACCTTTCCACCTCTATCATCAGATCTTCCCTCAGGGTACAGCAAATGCAGCCATTGCTCATCTCCACGAGTTTTTCGTCTGTTCTTGAGAGCCTGACTTCATTGGCAACCTGCTGGCTATCAATGTTAACTTCGCTCATATCATTTACAATCACGGCTACTTTCAAGCCTTGCCGGTTATGCAGCACATGGTTTAAAAGGGTGGTCTTTCCAGCCCCGAGAAAACCACTTAGCACGGTTACGGGTAACTTTTTATATTTCTTCTTTAGCATCTTCTTCTATGTCTCTGTTTTTATGGATACAATCAGGATATTGTATAGCCGACTGACGAATGTATTTCCAGTTGATCAAATGGGCCAGGGCTACCAGCAAAGCTCCGGCCGTGCTAAACAAAGCCTCTGCCCATGCCCAGGCAGCCCAATGCCCTCCCCCGATCAGGACAAAGCCTGCCACCACCACTGCCAGCGGCAAAAGGTTGCCATGATGACTGCGGTAGCCATGCACCAGGGCATAAGAAGCAATCAGAAAACTTATGGCTATAATGCCATACTCAAACCAGGGGTTGTGAAGAAAGCCCAATCCTGCCAATGGCGCCAGCGTAAGCAGAAAAGGAAGTATGGCACAGTGAATGGCGCATAACAACGACGTAATAAACCCCGCCACATCAGGATTAATTTTACTCAATAGTACTTTCATAGTCTTGTTCAATTAAATGATTGGGTAGTCGTGTGGTCAGCATTTGCTCCACACTACGGGGCGGCCTTCCCGAGTACATTTTGGAGCAAATATAAATAGATATTTAACAAATGCAACATTGTTGCATTTAAATGCTTCATTTATTACTTTTGCCCAAAAAACGGAGAATATGCTGAAAACCAAATCTTTACATTTTGCTTACAACCCTCATCAGAAATTTCATTTTCCGGATTTTGAATTACGCCACAAGGAAAACATGCTGATATTGGGAGAATCCGGCATAGGCAAAACTACACTACTACACCTGCTTGCCGGACTACTTGCACCTGCTTCGGGTACGGTGCAACTGGACGGCACCGACTTTTCAGGGCTATCTTCCGGTAAGCTGGACCGCTTTCGGGGAAACCATATAGGCATTGTCTTTCAACGCCCCAGGTTCATTCAGGCTCTCACCCTGGAAGAAAACCTGTACCTGGCACAGTACCTCGCCAATAAGAAAAGGGATGACAATCGCCTGTCGGAAGTTCTCAAAAGACTAGGTATAGCCCGGCATCGCAAGGCCAGAGCGCACCGGCTTAGTCAGGGAGAACAGCAGCGGGCAGCCATAGCGCTGGCGCTGATCAATCACCCCAGCCTCATTCTGGCCGACGAGCCCACCTCCAGCCTGGATGACAAGAACTGTAGCGCGGTATCAGAACTGCTTTTGGAGCAGGCAGAGGCTACTGCAGCCATGCTGGTAGTGATTACGCATGACCAGCGACTTAAAGAGATTTTCCACAATACATTGGAGCTGTCGGGCTACAACACCCATGCTCCTCTTCAACAAGCAAGTTAATATGGATATATTCAGGTTAAGCTTAAAAAATATCATTGCACGTCCGCTGTCGTCAGTTTTGAGTCTTGTATTGCTTACGGTAGGTGTTGGTATCATTTCCCTCCTGCTACAGGTCAACCAACATGTTCGCCGCCAGATGGACAATAACCTAAACGGTATAGACATGGTAATAGGTGCCAAAGGAAGCCCGCTACAACTGATCCTCTCCGCAGTGTACCATGTTGATATGCCTACAGGCAACATTTCCCTGGCAGAGGCCGAAAAGCTCAGACACCACCCGCTGATAGCCTCGGGCATCCCCCTCTCCTATGGCGACAGTTTCGAAGGCTACCGCATAGTAGGCACCAACCATGATTATCCCAAAAACTATAAAGCCAAACCTGTCAGTGGCATTTTGTGGAAGCAGCCTTTTGATGTGACCCTTGGAGCAGCGGTGGCAGCAAAACTTCAACTGAAACCGGGAGACACTTTCACCGGCACACACGGCCTTGGCGAAGGTGGCGAAGGCCATGATGAGCATCCTTACCGGGTGGTTGGCATCTTTGGCTATACCCACTCCGTGCTGGACAACCTGATCCTGACATCACTGGAAAGTGTGTGGGAGGTGCATGATCATGAAGGTGAAGGACATCATGCTCATGAAGATGGAGCTCTCCATCCAGAGCATGCGGGCGAACATCAAGAAGAAGAAGAAGCGGACCGTGAAATTACAGCTATGTTACTTACATTCAGAAACCCCTTAGGAATGGTTCAGCTACCTCGCCTGGTGAATGAGCGTACGAGCATGCAGGCTGCTGTACCTGCCTATGAACTCAACCGGCTATTTGGCCTTATGGGCGTAGGGATAGACACCCTAAACGCTATAGCCATGGCTATAATCGCCATAGCAGGGCTAAGCATGTTTATCAGCCTTTGGAATTCCCTGAAAGACCGAAAATACGAAATGGCACTGATGCGTACCTACGGCGCATCGCGATGGCAGGTGGTGTGGGTGGTATTGCAGGAAGCCGTGCTACTGACATGGATCGGCTTCATCTGCGGATTGATCTTCAGCCGTGCCGGCCTGTCCATATTATCTTCCTATACCCAGACCAGCTACCACTATGAATTATCCGGCTGGCAATTTCTACCCGAAGAATGGATGTTGCTACTCATCGCTACAGGCATAGGGTTGGTCGCGGCTTTTATTCCTGCTATACAGACATTTTATATCAATATTTCAAAAACTTTAGCAGATGCTTAGACTACTTATCATCGGCCTGATAGCCACAACCAGCATGGCTTCGGCCCAGACAGCCATCACCTGGGAGATACTGGGTGACGTTGAATTTACCGATAAATACAGTGAAGAAGTAGAGGCATACTATTATTACCCTCACTTTGGCCCCAATGTAAAAGACCTCGATGGGCAAATGGTTTACATCAAAGGGTACATGCTACCCATCAACCCTAAAAAGGGGGTTTACATTCTTTCCAAAAACCCTTATGCTTCCTGCTTTTTCTGCGGCAACGGCGGCCCCGAGTCCATCATAGAGTTAAAGCTCCAGCCGGGCCACCCTAAATTCAGAATGGACGAGGTAGTCACTATCAAAGGTCGCCTGAAGCTGAACCGGGATGACATTTATCAGTGCAATTATATTTTGGAGGAGGCGAAGGTGTATTAGCAGGCTGGCAAAGGCTTGTAAAAATAAGGTGATCACTAAAGGCAATATATTAAACCATGCCGACGAAAAA
>NZ_SMLW01000011.1 GCF_009711405.1 Fulvivirga kasyanovii
CATATTCAAATAATACGGTCGTATCAAGGGTGCCGTAGCGCTCGCTTAGTTTTTTGGTCAACTCCATCACCAGAAGGGAGTCCACACCGTATTCTGTAAAGGTCTTGTCTTCTTCAAGGGATTCAGGTGATAGTTTCAAACTGCTGCCGATGAGTTCCTTCAGGGTAGCTTTTACCGTGCTGCCTCCTGACGGGGTGCGTGCCGGACGAACCGATGACGCTGCTGGTG
>NZ_SMLW01000334.1 GCF_009711405.1 Fulvivirga kasyanovii
ATCTTAGCACATTAGCTATACCAATTCATTATGCAAGATAACCTTCTTCAAAACCAACAGCAATCCGCAACCGCGCCAGGTAGGAAAAATAGCAATTTAGATAAAGATAACTTATCCCCTGATTCCAAAGTATTTAATGCTACAGGAAAGGCGGGGTTCAAACCTGCGTCACGTTCTTTGGCAGGGGCTTTTAGTAGCCTGGGGAACGGATCGGCTTTTTCAGGCTCTGGTTCTGCTTCTCAAATGAAATCGGCCAATCAGCCTGTTCAGCAAATGGTTGATAAAGACGTGAAGGAAGAGGAAAAAAAGGTGCAGATGAAAGCTGGCAATGGCCAATCTACAGGAGGCAATACTGCCAGTCAGTCGGGAAGCCTGCCGTCATCGGTACTTGGAAAAATGGAAGGGGCTTTCAATACCAGCTTTAGCGATGTGAAAGTCCACAACAACTCTTCCAGTGCTACTAACATGGGCGCTCTTGCCTATGCTCAGGGGAACGATATCCATTTTGCGCCGGGACAGTATAACCCGAACAGTACCAAAGGGCAGGAGCTTATCGGACATGAATTAACGCACGTTGTGCAGCAGAGGCAGGGCAGGGTAAAAGCTAATACGCAGGCCAAAGGTACCCCCGTGAATGATGACCCAAGGCTGGAGAAGGAAGCTGATGATATGGGAAAAAAGGCGGCACAGGGTAAATTTGCCCATGTGGCAGGGAGCAGTGCCCATGCAGTGCAGATGAAGGGCAATTATCCATGGAGTGGGATTTTGGAAAGAAAAGGAAGATCAGGCCTGATTTCTTTTATTCCGGAGATAATTTCTTTTATCAGGGACCAAAAGACATCAGTGGCCAATGTGTGGAGCAAAAACGCAGATATCCAGGATTTTAAACCCGGAGCATTTGCCCTGGAGTTAGCACTTACCATATTAGGAGCAGGGATTGGTGGAGCTTTGGGGAAGGTAGCAGGTAATGTGATTTCCAAAGTGGCTGGGGAAGTGGCTACAGATGCATCTGTAGATGCCCTGAAAAAGCTTTATGAAGTGGGGTATGATAAACTGAAAGGGGTACTTACTTCACCGTCTAATGAACTGAGTGTAAATGCCACCAAAGGATTGTCTTCAGCAGTGGGAAGTGGTCTCAAGGATTATTATGTTCAATCAGTGAAAGAAATGTTTGATTCCGAAAGGTATTCGGCAGTTGATGTTTTTACCAATGATCTTGAGTCAATGACCGACGAAGAGCTTGCTTTCCTGGCTTATACACTTGATGAGTCTTATAAGCGAATAATAGCCGATGTCGAGCCAATCATGCAGCAGCTCACAATTGGTTACATGAAGCTTCAGGATGTAATACATGTAACTACTGAAGCAGGGATAACAGGCAATCCTGAAACTGCTGGCAACAAGGAAAAAATCCGTGAGTTCTATCAGACTGATGGAAGAATAACCGAGACTGATGCAAGGGGTGGACAACTTCTTATAACCGGCCCTATGGGAGGTATAGGTAAATATAATAGCCCAAGATTAAGTATCTCCAAAGCCATAGCCTCCGATGTAAATGAAAGCACCTATGGGCACTTGAAAGGTGCAAAGATCAAAGACTTGCCATTCAGCGTATCATTCCGTTTCTGGGCCAGCACGCCTAATCATGGTATATTGGATGCATTAACTCTAGAGTCTTCTTTGTGTAAGGTGTGGTTTGTGAAGGATGGTAACGGCTCTATTTGGGTAGATAATAATGAATCATATGAAAGGGAAAGTAATGGGTACGATCAAGGTAGGGAGTGGCTTGCCAGGCACGAACTAAATACGAGCAGAGAACTCACAGCAGAAGAGATCAGAAGCAATGCCCCCAAAGGTGCAAGGAAGCTGTATGAAGCTATTAAAAACACACCAATAAATTCTATTATAGACCTTGATATGTTTTAAATGATAAACAGACCAGTTATTTTTTTTAACCTATTATACATTATACTTATGGGCTGCAACAAACCAGCAGTTGAAAAAATCAGTATTGAAGGCATTTCTGATTCGAATTTTAATGGGGGAGAGTTAAATGTTATCAGTGATCAATTGATAGTTAACTTTTCAAGAGGATACATGATTTTAGATGATCAGGGTAAACTTGTGTGGATGTCACCGGATATGGTAGGGACCAGAAGGCCTGTAGGGTTTGATGAAGGGGTACTTCTTCAATCATCAGATGATATAATGGCATTTAATACAAGGCTGAATGAAATCAGTTGGAGTGGTAATCTGAGTTCTAACCTTACCAGTGCTTTATATGTGGACGAGAAGGAAGCTCAGCTTATAGGAATTGATAAGGACAGTACTAAACTCTTCACATATAATTTAAGCAATGGTCAGGTTATTCGAGGGGTGCCTTTTCCTCCTCTAAAGGATGAGAATGAGGTGTTTGTTTACGTTGGCATAACTGATGAACTCGTTTTATTTACGTCATGGAAGCAAAATCAACTGCATGCTTACTCAAAAAATAATACAAAGGAGAGTGCCTGGGAAATTGGTTTTGACAATAAGCATCAGGATAAAAAGAATTTGCTGTTAAGTAGCAATAACCTGTTTTTGGTTAGAGACGACGTTTTGTCCAGGGTAGATATTTCTTCAGGTATAACTGTAAATGAATATCGTGCAGGGGCGTCTATCGAAAAAATAGAAGTTGTAGGGGAAGATGTGCTACTTTTTACCGCGAATAACATTATATTCCTAAGTGGTAATAGCATGGAGGAAAAATACAATCTGGAATCACCTTCTATTACACATCCTTCTGTTGATCCGGATAACAATCGTATTTCCTTATTCTCAGATAAGCAGTTGAAAATTTACAACCTAAATACAGGAGAGCTTGTTGATGAATTTGATTTGGAATTCACAAGTTTAACAAATGCTGTTTTTTATAAGGATGAAGTTGTCTTCATTTCACAAGGAGGTGAATTGGTAAAAGTGAGCATGAAATAAAGAAATTCTCAAATGAAAAGTGATTCAACTTTTCAGTTCTGGCAACCAAACCATACTATATCAACTTAGTGCTGAGCCTGTTATAGGTGTATAAATGCAATGCAGTGATGGGTTAATGAAGCTGGCTGCAAATCAATTCAGCTATACTTCTGACTTCGAGGAACTCATCATTAAAAGCATTTACATTTTTGTGAGTGTCGGTGCATATCACTTTTTCTATAAGGCCACAGTCTTTGAGCTTTTGCAGGCCATTGCCGACGAAAATACCATGTGTAGTGATTACAAATATTTTATTGGCACCAGCATCTTTGTAGGTTTTTGCGGCATTCACAATGCTGCCTCCTGATCTGATCATATCGTCATATATAACTACATCTTTACCTTCCACGTCTGCATTGATGGCACTGACCTCTGTTTGGTCTCCTTTTATCCTTCTTTTCAATACAAATGCAGCATTTACGCCCATATCGTTGGCTAAAGACTCCACCCATTTGGCACGTCCTGCATCAGTACTGGCCAAAACAAAATTATCACCTCCATACGCACGTGCAGCTTCCATGACTATGCTCTTGCAGTATACATGGACAGGGTAAAGATGATGTTCAAAATAGTGGGGAATACCTTCGGTATGAAGGTCAAAAAGGTAAATTTTGTTGCCTTTGTTGCTTCTTGGTATGGCAGACAATAGCCTTGCGCGGGTTTTGGCAGTCACTACTTCTCCGGGTAGCACGGACCGCTCCATGGTGGAATGGCCAAAGTAGGGGACAATCATCCTTAGTGAGTTGGCTCCACAGCTTACAATGGAAGAGGCGAGGTCAAATAGCTCCAGGGTGGCTTCATCGTTTACGGTGCCTCCCAATATTACAATATCCCTGTTTTCAACATCGGTAAGTATACGCTGGTACCTTTCACCGTCGGAGAAATGGTCAACTTCTACAATGCCTTCTTCAAAATCGCCACATTTGAGTACCTTCTCTGCCAGGTAGGCGTAATCAGTAATGTGAAATAAAATTCTTTTCATGAAAGGGGTTTATCGGTCTTGTCCTGATTGATATACATAAAAATGTAGCTGATACCGAGACACAACAGCCCTAAGATCACATATGGGGCACCTCCAAGAGAACCGTGTACCACGGCATGTGCCAGCTTAAGTTTTGTCATTTCCCCGGCTGCATCAACGTGCTGTAAAGAAACCATATAATTTTTAATCAGGCCAATTACACTGAAAGAAAGTGCAGCCATACCCAGAGGTATGAGGGAGTGCAGCATGAAATCGCTTTTTCGTTGCACATGCTTTCGGAAGGTTTGTACACTGCCTATACTAATGATGAGTGCAAAAAGAATAAATAGCAGCATTGAGAGCCACGATTGGGAAAATAAAGGTAAAGTCATTGCTATAGATTTAAGGTCTCCAAGATAAAACTATTTGCAAGAACTTAAAAGCTATGGGATTTGGTTAATTTACATTGTGGAAAAAGCACCTCATGTATCCGTGAGGTCTATTTGCCAGAGATTATAGCTTATGTTCCTCTGTTTCTGCGGGTTCCACATGCACGAGGACATCTAATATCTCCGGAAGGTGGCTCTTCACGTGATTTTTAACATTATGGGCGATTTCATGACCTTCCGCTACTGTCATGTCGGAGTCGACCCATATGTGCATATCTACTACATGCATTACGCCCATTTTGCGGGTATGACATTTTTCTACTTTGTGTACGTCTTTCACTTGTTCTGCCAGTTCTTTTACCTGTCTGTTCAGCTCAGGTACGACTGATTCGTCCAGCAACTCACCTATTGCTGGCCGTAAAATCAAATAGGCATTGATAAGAATGACCACTGCGGCAAACAGTGCAGCATAGTCATCTGCTACCTCGTACCCATCTCCGCCAATAATGGCTATGGTAATGCCTATGAATGCAGCCCCCGAGGTGATGGCATCACTTCTATGATGAAATGCATCTGCTTTTACAGCTCCACTATTGATTTCTACGCCCGTTTTAAGCACATAGCGATAAAGCAGCTCCTTAGTGATGATCACGCCAACAAGGATTATGAGCGTATAGGGTGCCGGAGTTTTATGGGGTTCTATGATGTGGTGAATGCTGTCCCTTGTGATGATAATGGCTGCTATAGTCAGCGCCAGGGCAATGGCTACAGACATTAGGGCTTCTGCTTTGCCATGTCCGTATGGGTGGTTTTTGTCAGGAGGCCGGGCTGACCATTTGAGACCTATCCAAAGCATCACGGATGAGAGTACATCTCCGGCCGACTCTATAGCATCGGCAATCAGGGCATATGAATTGCCAAATACGCCTCCCAGGGCTTTTACTACAGCGAGTAAGGCACTGATAATAATTCCAACCAATGTGGTTTTCAGGCCTTTTTGCGTAGGATGAGGAATGCTTTCCTGTACTTCTTTATTCAAATTCTTTGCAATCTTCAGAGGGAACTGAAACTCCCGCTGCCTGTTGATATACCAATGATGCTCCTAAGTCACCCATGTAGGTGAGCAAGCCACTTCCTATGAGCATTAAAGTAGCTATAGCAACTGTTCCAATCCTTCTAAACCGGGTGAGTTTTTCTGATAGTATGGCCATGTCCAAAATAGAAGCTGCCGTGAAAATATATGTCAGGTAGTAAGCCATATTTTCATGGCTTTTTAGCACTGTAGGGTCACAGATCGACCTGCTTACCCTTCCATCAGCCAAGTCTCCGGTGTAAATAGCCACCCATGCTGTAATTGTGCCGAGATAGAGCAAGAGGCTTCCGGATGTAGTTAAAAAATCCCTCTTCACAAATACTGCGATCAGCTTCAGCAGTGTGCCCAGTAAAAGAAATGCAATTGGAAAATGAACGGACAGGGCGTGATAAACCTCTGTCCGTATCCAGTCCGGTAATAATTCCATGCTTTATTCCAGTACTCTTACTGCTATGGGATCAAGTCTCTGGCCCACTTTCTCTACCTCAACCTCTACCTTCATGCCTTCCTGAAGTACGTTAAACTCTACGGCTTCACCGTTTCTGGTAAGTGTGGTCTGGTCTGTAAAGTAGAGTTCAAGCGTTTTGTTGTCTGCTGTTTTTACATATATCTCAGTTTTATCGGCTT
>NZ_SMLW01000666.1:0-40547 GCF_009711405.1 Fulvivirga kasyanovii
AAAAAGCACACCTGTATTACGTATTTATACTTATTTAATTTGCTATTACGTATTTAATGTACGTATATTTACGTATAAATAATCTTGACTGAACTGTTAATCATAAGGACAAGGTGTCTTTTAACCTGGGCTACTTGAAAAGTGAACCTGGCCTCTAAACCGTAAAAATTATGAAGAACACAAAAACCAGTAAAGCCACAAAAATAAAATTGCGAAGTTTTAGCGCTCCGCACATGAGAACGTTCCATCTGACATGGATGGCTTTTTTCCTTTGCTTTTTTGGATGGTTTGGTATTGCGCCCATGCTATCTATTGTAAGGGATGACTTGGGGATAACAACAGATCAGATAGTCACTGCTAATATGATCGCAGTAGCCTCAACTGTTTTTATGCGACTGATCATTGGTTGGCTATGTGATAAAATAGGACCGCGGATTGCTTACTCCTGGCTGCTTATGCTGGGTTCCATACCTGTAATGCTTATCGGATTGTCCCAGAATTATGAGCAGTTCCTTTTGTTTAGAATGTTGATTGGAACCATAGGAGCCTCATTTGTGATCACCCAATTTCATACTTCGGTGATGTTTGCTCCTAATGTAGTGGGTACTGCCAATGCGACCACTGCAGGCTGGGGAAACCTTGGAGGCGGTGTGACACAGCAGGTGATGCCCTTTGTATTTGCCGGAGCGCTGGCCATATTTGGTACCGAACACCTGGCCTGGAGATATGCTATGGTGGCACCCGGGATACTCCTTTTTGTTATGGGTATCATTTACCGGAATTTTACACAGGATACCCCCGAAGGAAATTACAATGAGCTGACAGCCAGTGGTAAAAGATCTAAAGACGATGGTTCCGGGGCATCTTTTCTTGAAGTTTGCAAAGACTATCGCGTATGGGTATTATTTCTCATTTACGGGGCCTGTTTTGGAGTTGAGCTGATTGTTAATTCAAAGGCTGCACTCTATTTCTACGACTACTTTGACATGGATCTTGCGACAGCAGGTATCGTTGCCGGACTGTTCGGACTGATGAACATTTTTGCACGCTCTCTCGGGGGATTGATCGGGGATAAATTTGGTAAAGGTTCAGGACTTTCAGGAAGGGTAAAGTGGTTATTTACGGCACTTTTTATCGAGGGCTTAACTTTAGTTCTATTTTCCAGAATGGGGACAATCCCCACAATTATCGGATCACTGTTGGTATTCAGCCTTTTTGTGCAGATGAGTGAAGGGGCAACATACAGTGTAGTTCCATTTATAAATAAAAAAGCCCTGGGCGCTGTATCAGGTATAGTTGGCGCTGGCGGTAATGCAGGAGCGGTAGCTGGGATGTTCCTCTTCAAAAAGGAATTGACAGGCCTGGAATGGACTGACTCTTTTTTGATTCTGGGCATAATAGTGAGCTCCGTTTCATTCATGACATTTCTCGTAAGGTTTTCAGTGCAAGCTGAGAAAGAAGTTAAAAAAGAACTGGATGAATCTTTGGTTAACGAAGAAGAACCTGTTGCCGCTATGGCCTAACCCGAACACTTTACTATTCCAGGCATTACGTGACCCAAAAAGCTATGTCAGACTTAAAACAGACCTATAAAACAACATGCTCTTATTGCGGGGTAGGGTGCGGTATTGAGATCACCCGTAACGGCAGGGACCGTTTAAATCTGAGCGGTGACCAATGCCATCCTGTTAATAAAGGCATGCTTTGCTCTAAGGGCATGAACCTGCATTATACCGCCATGGACCGTTCTGACCGGCTGATGTACCCTCATATGAGAGGCAATAAGGGCTACCCGCTGGAGAAAACAACCTGGGATACAGCTATGCAGAGGGCTGCGAGGGTTTTTAAGACATTAATAGACCGGCATGGGCCTGATTCGGTTGGGTTCTATGTTTCGGGGCAGTGCCTCACGGAAGAATACTATCTGGTAAACAAACTGGTCAAAGGTTTTCTGGGTACCAATAATATCGATACCAACTCCAGGCTCTGTATGAGTTCTGCCGTTGCCGGTTACAAGCAGGCGCTTGGAGAAGACTCTGTACCTATTGCTTATGAAGATATTGAGCTGGCAGATTGCTTTTTGATTGCAGGGGCTAACCCTGCCTGGTGTCATCCTATACTTTTTAGAAGACTTGAAGCCCACAAAGCCAAAAATCCTGACACAAAGATCATTGTCGTTGACCCGAGGGTGACAGATACCTGTCAGTCTGCTGACCTTCATTTGCAGATCATGCCGGGTACGGATATGGTGCTGTTCCATGCCATTGGCAGATGCCTGATTGATAACGGGCACATCGACGAAGAATTTATACTCAATCATACCGATGGTTTTAACCTCTACCGAAAAGAGGTGATGAAGATGACCTTGAAAGAAGCCGCTGCCATATGTCGTGTTTCAGTGGATGAAATAAAACTTGCGGCCAATTATATCGGCAGGTCAAAAGGTTTCATTACCATGTGGGCCATGGGTTTGAACCAGAGTACCCAGGGAGTAAACAAGAACCTGGCTTTGCTCAACCTGAACCTTATAACAGGGCACATAGGTAAGCCCGGCTCAGGACCCTTTTCTTTGACCGGCCAGCCTAACGCTATGGGGGGAAGGGAAGTAGGAGGTATGGCCAACCTTCTGGCCGTTCATAAAGATTTGGCCAATCCTCAACACCGTCAGGAGGTGGCCGATTTTTGGAAAGTGGACAAAATCAGGGAAGAGCCCGGACTAACCGCAACAAAAATGTTCGAAGCCCTGCGTGATGGTAAAATGAAAGCCATCTGGATCATTTGTACCAACCCATCCGTTAGCATGCCCAATGCCAGGCTGGTAGATGAGGCACTATCCAATGCCAGCTTTGTTGTGGTACAGGACATTTCCGAGCGTAGTGATACGGCCAAATATGCAGACATGCTCCTGCCTGCTGCATCCTGGCTGGAAAAAGAAGGCACCATGACCAATTCGGAAAGACGGATCAGCCATCTATCCCAAGTGATAGAGCCTCCTGGTGAAGCACTTCCGGACAGTGAAATTATTTGCAGGTTTGCACAAGCTATGGGATTCCATGGTTTTGACTTTAAAAGTGCTGAAGAAATTTATTCGGAGTATTGTGAACTCACCAAAGGGTCCAGCATAGATATTTCCGGCCTGAGCTATGAGAGGTTAAAAAAGGAGGGAACTGTGCAGTGGCCGGTCTACGATTCGAACCATGCCGGTACGTCAAGGCTATTTACCGATCACAAATTTTACACACCAAACCAGCGTGCCCAGATCAAGATCAATGCGCCGGGTGTAGCGGCTGAACCTGTGTCGTCCGATTACCCATTGATATTGACTACCGGTCGCATCAGGGACCAGTGGCACACCATGACAAAAACAGGGAAGGTGAATAAACTTAACAAACATCTGCCCAACCCTTTTCTCGAACTGCACCCGGTTGACGCTGCCGCCAGAGGTATTGGTGACGGCGACCCTGTTGTGATCAGCAATCATCGTGGTGAGGTACGGGTAAATGCAGTCATTACGACCAATATTAAACCTGGCGTGGTGTTCCTTCCCATGCATTGGGGCAAGCTATTGGGGCAGGATTTTGGCCGGGCCAATAATTTGACCGATGATAGTATCGACCCCGTTTCCAAACAGCCGGGATTTAAATTTTCTGCTGTAGAAGTAAAGAAATATGAAAAGCCTCGTCAAAAGATAGTCATTGTAGGTGCCGGAGCGGCTGCCTATCGTTTTATCCATACTTACCGGCAGCGTAATAAAGAAGACGAGCTACATGTATTTTCACGGGAGCCGTGGCCATTTTATAACCGGGTACTCCTGCCGGAATATGTGAATGAAACCAAGGCTTGGGAAGATTTGCTTAAATGCGAGTACGATGAGTTGGAAAAACTCAACATTACCCTTCATCTGTCGAACGCCATTGACAAAATAGACAGAGGCCGTAAAATGGTCACTGACCAACATGGACAGGAGCATGAGTACGATCTGCTGATACTGGCAACAGGTAGCCGTGCCTTTATTCCTCCTGATGCACCCATGTATCTGCCCGGTGTTTTCACTATTCGCGACCGTCAAAATGCGGATGATTTGAAAGCTCACCTGGGAAAAGAAGGGCATGTACTCATGGTTGGCGGAGGGCTGCTAGGGCTTGAGATAGCTGCTGCCCTTCGGGAAATGAATGTCAATATCACACTGGTGCAACTGGGTTCCCGATTGATGGAAAGGCAACTTGACCCAACAGCCAGTTCGCTCCTTAGGCAATATGTTGAAGACATGGATATCACTGTATACACCAATGATCAGGTCAAGCAGATAGGGTTGTTGAAAGACAGTAAGCGGCTGGAAGTCAACCTGCAGAGTGGTAAATCATTGAATTGTGATGCTGTAGTGTATGCCATTGGCACCAAACCAAATATCGAACTGGCCAAAGACGCAGATTTGAGTTGCGGGAGAGGCATTGTTGTTAATCATTACCTTCAGACCAGTGACAGCAGCATTTTTGCTTTGGGAGAGATTGCAGAGTTTGAACAAAAATTAAATGGGATAACCGCTGCGGCGGAAGAACAGGCAGATATTTGCGCCAGATATATTTCGGGTGATCTTTCTGCCACTTATAAAGGTTCGGTTTCCATGAATATTCTGAAATTTTCGCACCTGGACCTCTGTTCCATAGGAATTCCTGAAGTGCCTACCAACGCAAAGGATTATGACGAGATCATCTTTCTTGACCGGTCTCAGTTATATTACAAAAAATGTATTGTTAAAGGCGACAAGCTCGTAGGGACTATCCTAATGGGCGACAAACTTGAGTTTGCAGAGTTTAAAGAGCTGATAGATAGCGGAACAGAACTTTCTGAAAAGCGGATGCAACTCTTAAGATCTAACAAACGACCGGAGCCGGTCTCCGGAAAGCTGGTCTGCTCTTGCAATAATGTGGGCAAAGGTAATATAGAGCAGGCCATAGCTAAAGGCTGCCAGTCATTGAATGAGATATGCCAGAAAACCGGGGCAGGGTTAGGGTGTGGTAGCTGTAAACCGGAAGTACAAAGGATACTTGAAAACTCTCTGGTGAAGTCGGAAGCAGGGTAGGGCTAACATCTTTTAAAATCATTATTTTACTTACATTTAAACAGGCAGAATTATAAAGGAACAGAATATGAAGCTTCGGGAATTGGTTCGGGTATTTGTAAAGGGAGGGATAATCTCACCCGGGGACTTGTTGAAAATTACGGAACTGGCCCAATCATTGGGCGCCTCATGCATTCATTTCGGATCACGTCAGGATATCCTTTTCTCTGTCAAAGAACCAATTCAGGAGGTGCTGGATAAAGCTTTTGAAAGTATCAATACACCTTATGAGATCGATACGTTCAGATATCAAAATATAGCCAGTTCTTTTGTGGCGCTTGATCTTTTGCCAAGTAAAAAATGGTTAGCCTCCCACATTTACCATTATGTACTGGATAGTTTTAATTATCTCCCCAGGCTAAGGATTAATATTGTAGACCCATCGCAAAGCCTGGTACCACTTTTTACAGGGCAGATCAATTTTCTGGCGTCTGACCAGGAAAACTTCTGGTACCTGTACCTGCGCTTTACCGAAATACAGGCGAAGCCCTGGCAGTTTCCTTTATTGATTTATAGTGAAGATATCGCCAAGCTCTCCCTGAAGCTGGAAGAGATGGATATTGTGAACAACAAGTTCAGCTATCAGCAGGTTTATGATGACCTGATAGGCAACCTGAACTTCAACAGCCAGCCTGTAACGGATAACCTGGTGCTCCCTGATACTAATTTTCCATATTATGAAGGCATGAACCGTATGCCGGATGATAAATACTGGCTGGGATTATACTGGCGAAATAATAAGTTTGATATCAACATCCTTAAGGCTATCTGTGAGCGTTGCCTTACTACAGGAGTGGGGAAGCTGAGCCTGACGCCATGGAAATCATTCGTGATCAAAGGGATTTCAGAAAAGTACAAAATAGGCTGGGAAAAGCTGATGGGCAAATTTGGTATGAACCTGAGACATTCTGCCCTGGAGCTGAACTGGCACCTTCCGGCACTTGACCAGGAAGCCCTGGAGCTGAAAAACCATCTGGTTCGTACCCTTGACCAGCAGGATATCAGTACCTATGGCCTGACCTTTACGATTAAAACCACGGATGACATCACGCTTTTTACTTCCATTGTGATAGAAAAAGATCTTGAAAATGATGATATGTTTAACATATTATACTCCAAGAACTTTGACCCCAACTCGATGGAATACAACTATTATGCGAAAGGTGTGGTCAAAGATGTTATCGCTCCGCTGCTCATAGAATTGAGCCACCTTTACTATGAAAGCCTCGAAGAGCATGTGACTGTGAAACCCTCCTCCATAAACAGGCAGAAAGAAGAACATGCAAATGTCTATCAGTGTAAGAATTGCCTTACGCTGTATAATGAAGCATACGGGGATGAAACTGCGGGTATAGTGGCAGGAACACCTTTTGAAAAACTTCCTGACGATTACAAGTGTTCACTTTGCGGAGGAGACAAAACGCTTTATGAAAAGCTACTTTCCCCTGCCTAAGGCTTCCCGTAGCCGCCACCGCCGGGTGTTTTAACCACAAACTTATCTCCGGGATTAAGTTTTTTGCTGTCGATGCCTTCAAGTATTTCTTTTTCACCCGAGGTGGTAATGATATACTGTTCGCCACATTTCCCTTCTTCACCACCTTCGAGGCCATAAGGTTGCTGAATCCGATGCTGCGAAAGTATGGTCATCTCCAGGGGTTTGAGAAAGGTTATCTCCCTGATAATACCGTTCCCTCCTTTCCATTTTCCATTCCCTCCGGAATTTTTCCTGATCTCAAATTTGTCAAGCCTTACCGGGTAGCGCCATTCCATAATTTCAGGGTCGGTAATACGCGTATTGGTCATGTGCTGGTGTACTGCATCCTGTCCATGAAACCCTTTGCCTGCACCGGTACCGCCACATATCGTTTCATAATAGCCAAAGTTATCGTCACCGAATAGCAGATTGTTCATGGTTCCCTGGCTACAAGCTGATAACCTGAGGGCTTTAAGAAGTGTGTCCGTCAACCGCTGGCTTACTTCGGTATTGCCTCCTACCACAGCAGGAGCAGGGGTAAGATGGGCAAAATCAGGATTGAGCATGCCATGAGGTATCTTCATTTCCACTTTTTGAAGAAGCCCTTCATTCAAGGGCAGGTCTTCATCCATAAGCAGGCGCAATACATAAAGCACCACACTGTTGACAATGGCTTCAGTTGCGTTGAGATTTTTTGGGTGAACATCACTTGTTCCGGAGAAGTCAAATAAAATTTTATCCTGATCAATACTAATGTAAACCTGAAGACGGTGGCCGTCATCCAGTGTTTCAGTGGCGGTAAAAGTATGGCCGTACAGTGGTTTAACCTTTTGCAAAAGCTTACTGCTCACATAGCTTTTCAGGAGATGCATGTGCTGCTTAACTTCACCGGCGGAGTAGGAGACACATAGCTTTTTCAAACCTGTAATGCCGGCTTGTAAGGCGGCTACGCCACCTTTGAGGTCAGCAATATTTTCATCAACCGCGCGAGATGGATAAGGAGCATGCGCAAGCAGCCTCTTAATCTCATCCCAGTAAAAGGTTCCTTTTTTTGCCAGGTACATAGGCTCAATAATTACACCTTCCTGATCCAGTTGAGTAGCGTCAGTGGGCATGGAGCCGGGCGTTTTACCGCCTATTTCGGCATGATGTGCCCGGTTGGCTACATAGCCTGTCAGTTCTCCGTTTTCAAACACCCCGCTGATGAGTGTAATGTCTGGCAAGTGCGAACCTCCATAGGCTGGATGATTTGTAATAATAACATCGCCCTCTTCAATAGACATGTGCTCTTTTACCTTTCGTACGCAGATACCCATGCTACCCAGGTGCACGGGAATATGAGGTGCATTTACGATCAGCTCACCGTCAGCGTCCAGTAATGCGCAGGAGAAGTCGAGCCTTTCTTTGACATTCACAGAAAATGATGTCCTTTCCAGCAGAGCACCCATCTCTTCCACTATGCCAATAAACCTGTTTTTGAAAAGCTCGATACTTGCTGCCTCTGGTGTGGAAATTTCTTTTTTATTGGAATTTTCCGCTGTCCTTTCCATAACCGCATGGTTGTTTTGGTCAAGTAAAAACTGCCAGTTGACCTCAATAAAAACGGTACAGTTCTGACTCACCACAATGGCCGGTCCATGAATAATAGCACCTGGTTTAAGCTTTTCCCAAACATAAGTCTGGGCTTCCAGCCAGCCCCTGGAGGTGAGGCATGGTTGTTTCCCAGAAGGCTCAGGAGCGTATTCGACCACACGATAATCGGCTGTATGTTTCTCTGCCTTTTTTGATGAAGCAATGAGCTTGATGGATTCCACTTCCACCGTTTGTCCCTCCAGCCAGTGTCCATAGATCTTTTTGTAAGCCTCTTTGAAGGATTGAAAGTAATCACTGTCATCCTGTACCTCTATTTCAACAGTGTTTTCCTGTCCTCGATAACGTAAGTAGGCCAGCTTTTTTTTCACGTGAATATTCCGGGCTTCAACCCCTTGCTTTTCCAGTTTGGTATAGGCATGCTGTTGCAGTTCAGTCCACCATTTATCCATATCGGACAATGCAGCATTTAAACCGGTCAGCAACTGTTTTTCCGCAAAGGCCTCAATATCAGCCTCACTAATGCCATAGGCGCTGAGCAGCCCGGCATCATAAGGGATAAGAATGGATTGAATATCCAAAAGTTCGGCAATGGCACAGGAATGCTGGCCTCCGGCTCCTCCATAGGTAACCAATGTATAGTTTTTAGGTTCATAACCTTTCCTGACAGAAACCTTCTTTATGGCCTCGGCCATTTTTTCATTGGCTATGGTGAGAAAAGAGTTTAGGAGTCCGGTTCTGTCAGGTTTGACTTCACCGTTTTTCAATGCAAGCATAACACGATCCAACGCCTCTTCAGCGTGCTTTTTATTCAGGGGAATACTGAAATTTTCTTCCACTAACCGACCACAGAGCAGGTTGAGGTCCGTGATGGTAAGCAGGCCGCCGGCTCCGTAACAGGCAGGACCGGGCATAGCGCCTGCACTTTCAGGCCCTACAGTCAGTACTCCTTGGGCAAAGGAGCAAATAGACCCACCCCCGGCTGCAATAGTTTCTATGGACAGACAGGGGCTCAGGATGTGTGCATCTCCGACTTTAGTTTCGTATTGATAATCATAACCATCATTGTACACGGCCACGTCCGTGCTGGTGCCTCCCATGTCAAAGGTCAATATTTTGTTAAAGCCCGATTTTTCGGCAACCGTTTTGGCTCCCACAATCCCCCCTGCAGGGCCGCTTAAGAGACTGTCTTTTGGCGTAAAGAGGTGGGCATTGACCACTGCCCCCGCGCTGGTCATGACATGCAGCCTGCCATTTTTAATGTATTTTTCAATACCCTTAATATAACTGCTAATAATAGGTAGCAGATAAGCATTGGCTATGGCTGTTTCAGCCCGTGGCAGTATTTTGATATTGGTAGATAGTGCAGATGATCGGCTGACATACTCAAAGCCATTGTTGATCAAGGCTTTCTCAAGCAGCTTTTCGTGTAAGGGATTTTTATAGCTATTCATCAATGCTATGGCAACAGAACTGTTTTTAGGTATCGATGAAAGTTCCTTTTCCAGGTCACCCAAATCCGGTTCCGTAAGTACATTACCATCTCTGTCCAGCCTTTCGTTAATCTCGATAACATTTTTATACAGCGGATCAGGCTTTATGATGTTAAGAGCAAAAAGCTCCGGCCGCTGTTGGTTTCCTATGCTAATGAGGTCTTTAAAACCTTTAGTAGTTATAAACAGAACATCAGCGCCTTTCCTTTCCAGCAGCGCATTGGTTCCTCTGGTAGAGCCAAGCCTCATGATCAATGCCGGAAGGTTTTTTTTCAGTGGGGTTGAGGTGAGTAGCCGTGCGGCAAGTACCGGTACTTCTTCATAGGAAGAAATCTGGAATTCAATGGCTTGCTCAACGCTTACCGGAGATTGTAGCTTTATAATGTTCGTGTCAAAATCAATACTTTGAATGATTGACTTTTCACCACTTCCGAGGACTTCAAATCCGAATCCTTCAAAAATATCCTGTCGGATATGCCAGTTGAAGTCGGCCTTAAGTGTATGTGGATCCAACTGCTCTGTAACCAAACCTCGTAAATTGCTGCTGCTGAGAATCTTTAGCCTCTTCATTTGCCCTTCGGGAGAAAGGCCAAGGCAGTCGGTAAATGTTCCTCCGGTGTCTATTGAAATTTGCCACATAAGTAATTGACTTTAGCAGAAAGATAACAAGCACTGAACAAAATATCCTTCTTATAATTATTAAATTAGGACGGCAGCAAATAGTTAAGATAAATGCGAATAATTCTAAAGATATTCCCCTGGCTAATTATCATTCTCCTCGGTATTTGGGCTTACATCACCTATAAGTCGGATCAAAATGTGGAAACGGTGATCAACAGAAGTGCGATACTTCAGGAAATAGAAACGCTGGGCAAGCTGGAGCTGGTAAAGTATAATTTCAAAGAAATAACGGAAGTAACCGAGGTGAGTAAGGAATATTTTCGGTTTTTCAAACTTGGGCCAGACTCTAAAATAGCACTGATCAGTGAAGGCCAGGCGGTGGGCTGTATTGATCTGACAAAGATCAGGGAGAGCGATCTCGTGTTGGAAAATGACACGTTATATGTGAAGCTGCCTTCTCCAGAAATTTGTTATTACAAACTGGATATGGAGAAAACCCGTATCTATTCTCTGCAGACTAATCCCATGAAGGATGAAAAGAAGTTTATTCAGAAGGCATACAAGCATGCTGAGAGGGAAATTAAGGCTTCTGCATTGAACTCAGGGATATTGGAGCAAACCCGAGAAAATGCTGAAACTATATTGAAACCTTTGTTGGAGCAGATCAGTGGTCATAAAGTAATACTGACTACCAGAATAGAGGAGGTGGAAATTGACCTAAACTAACTCAAAAAACTGAAGAAGAGCGTACGACCCCAGCAGGAGGAAAACGACTCCGGGAATGATTTTGATGAATTCACTTTTGGCAATAACCGGCCTTAACCTTTTGGCCAACAGTGCCAGTAAAGCCAGAAGAAAGAAGGTGCCTACAGCGATACCCAATACATAAACGAATACCTGATCAATAGATGCCAGCCTGACCCAGCCCTGGTGTTTGAGGTAAGCCGTGATGCCAATCCAAAAAGGTATGGCCAGTGGGTTCAGTAAGCTGATGATCACACCCTTTCTGAAGCCGCTGTTCCGGATGGTTTCCATCATTTTGGAAGGAGATTTTTTCTGGGGCCAAAGATTGACTACGCCTAAAAGGAGCATGACCGATGCTGCAATAAGTTTGAAGTTGTTGATAATTACGGGTGATGATGTGATCCATCCTTCAAACTGCACGGCAATAAAAGCATAGGGAAATTCAATAAGCGCCGCTGCAATAGCAAACCGTAGTGCCGCACTAAGCCTGCCATCCAGAGAGAGCTGGATCACACTCAGGTTAATGGATCCGGGAGGAATGGAGCCCAAAAAGCTGAAAATGAACGCTATTAAAAAAATCAGTGTCAAAATAGTGCTTTTATTTGTCGATGGCCTTTAGTCTTTTGTATTCAGACCAGCCTTGCTTTACGGAAAGATAAGGAACTCCAAGCTTATGATTGGCCTCACTAATTTGATAAAGTACCTTCCAGTGATGAAATAGCACCCGGTAGCCTTCCCTCAGTGAAAAGCCGGGATGGTAAATGTGAGAAGGTTCTGCACCCGCTCCGTTTAATTCCATGATCTTGACTTTACCGGCCTTAATATCTTGCAGAGAGGCAGCCCTTAGATCAAACCTGCCATAAAAGAAGCCATCGATTTGGTTGCATATGCTGTCAAAAGTTCTTTCCAACTCATTGCAAATGAGGTGATTGCCGTTAAGGAATTTTGTGCCTTTGCAGTGGTTGCCAATGGATACAAGCTCTTTAACTTCTCCCGGTTTAAGTGTGGTTTCCAGTTCGTCCTTAAACTTAATCTGTAAGGTATTCCATTGCAGCTTGGCCCGGTCATTGGCGAGAATAAGTGTTTTCAGCGTGTCCTTGCCATTACCGGTTACCTGAAGCATCTCTTTCAATACTACTGAGCTTACTTTTCCCCGGCTTTCCTGCGGGTGCCGGTAATAGAATATACCTGCTTCGACAGGAAGATCTACATATTCCTGCAAAATGAAACCGGTTGTACTATTGCTTGAATAGGCATTGAGAGAAGCCTTGTCAGTTACTTTTTCTACCCTCCAACCCCTCTCACCTATATCCGGCTTACATATAACAGGAAAGGATATGGCATGATCAGCCATTTTCTCTACCATCTCATCTGTAGAAGTTCGTGCCGGGAAGTACAAGGTTTTGGGGACCAAGTCATCGGGTATTTTGGTCAGTATCTTGAATTTCGATTCACCTAACAAGCCGCCATTTTCTATGCCCGGATTGGAGGCGGTAAAGAAAAACATGGAGCGCGCTTTAATAGATAACCACGCCCAGTAACCGAAGATAGGTAAGTAGACCACTTCAAACGGCCAATATTCCCAACTGCGAACTCTTATAAGGAAATTACTTCTCCACAACCTGCTAAACCACTGCATAACTTCAGTTTATACACCTATACCTGTTTGGCAGATGCCAGCCTGGTTTTCTGAAATTTTATGGTTGAAATGGCCACCCCAAAATGTGCCGGAAGCTCGATATATGCAGCTATTTCCTTTACGCCTATTTTTATTATGGCCATATGATGTATCGCATGCTCGATGTTGTAAGCCAGCTCCCTGAGAAAATTGGTTTCTATCAGTTCAACCTGGTCATCGTTTAAGCAGTAGTTCGCTACCAGTTTAAGTTCTTTATTCTCATTGCTGGAAGTGAAGAAGGAAGAAAGCTCATTTATAATGCTTAATGCTAATTGCTTATCCGTTTCTATAAGGTGGTCGTGGTCGCGATTATCGTAATTGATAATACCCGTAGTGCTATTATTCTTCAGACAAATAAAAAATTCTAAAGTATGCCTGATATGCTGACCAATAGTAGAGTTATTTAAGGTTGGTACTTCTTTTCTGAAATCATCCTCTTTTATATCTCTGACCACAACAGATAGTTGGTCAAGAATATCTTTGCAAGCATCAATTAATTTCATCTTTTTCAATAAGTCAAGAATCAAAGATAGTAGAAACTGTGCATGTAAAGCACATCTTTTCTTCAAATGGTTATTCTATGGGTTATTGGGTGATTTTCTTCCAGTTAGCGTCCGCTGATTTAAGTAGTGGCTCCTCATTTTTGTTCCAGTCTTCAAGCGTATTATAGCCGCTGAAATTATAGAATAAATAGAGCCTTCCGTCTTTGATTTTGTAGGTTTCCGGGTCTATTTTCACTTTCTTTCCATTTTCACCAATGGCATATGCGCACCAGCCTCCATATTGTGGGATGTAATAGTCCGGTGAGTCGATGAATTTTAGACGGTTTGCGTCAGAGGTAAACAAATAAGTTACATCCTTGTAACTATAGCTGATTGATTCCTTACCTTTTTCCGGGTTATGGTCGAAATAGCTTACGGGGTCATATCCCTCTATAGCTACACCTTTTTTGATATTAAAATGCTTATTGCCCTGCGAGAAACTGTTTCCCACGGCAATGAATAGGATGATAAATGTAATGATGGGTCTCATGAGAGATTTAACTGCAATTAATGGACCCGGGTTGTGCAAACGAACCATACTGTCGCCTTCCGTACAATTTGGAATGTGCTATAGCTCACGGATGAGGTCCCAAACCAGGTGAGGTTCATACCCTTTTTGTATCAGGAAGGAGGCTATTTTTTTGCCCATGACGTACTGGTTTTCACCACTTACAGATTGTCTTTTCTTCTCTAGCAACTGATGCAATGTCTCCCGGTAATCCTCTTCATCAATTTCTGCAAGACCACGGTTGATGCAGTAATCTGAGATATTAAGGGCTTTGAGGTGATGGGTGATTTTAATCCTGCCCCATTTTTTCATTCTGAATTTACCGCCTGCGTAGCTAATGGCAAATCGCTCTTCGTTAATGAACCCCTCGGTGATCAGGTCGGTAAGTACATCTTCAACTTCATCGCTGGTGAGGCCCAGGTCAAACAACTTGTCACGTACCTGCTGCTGGGTCCTCTCCTGATAAGCGCAGTAGTCGGCGGCTTTTAATTTGGCTTCTTTTACAGTAAGAGGTTGCTTGGGTTTCATGAGTTACCGTTCACTGTTTATAGATTTTCTGTTCACCGTAAAAACTGTAAACAGTGAACGGCGAATAGAAATTAAGATTTTATCAGGCCTTTGCGTTTCAAAATACTTTCAACAAACTTCCTGTCGTTGTCATTATTAAATATCCTGTAAGGCAGGTGGATAAGCTGGGCTTTGTTAACTATTAAGACAAAATGATCTTTAGCTACGTTCGCTTTTTTTATTTGATCCCACTTTATAGGCATGCCCTGTCTGGCATTTAGTTTTACCAATATTTGCTGACTGTTGATTTCATAAGCCAGTTTTTCGAAAAGCATTTTGGTTTGTTCGAGTTGAGTAACCCCGGCAAACTGGATGAGCCAGAAGAGTATATAAAGTACCAATGCAATACCTGCACCTATAAACCACCACATATTAGGGATCCAGAGATACCCGGCACATATAGCCAGGGCAATCAAAAATACCCACCACTGCTGCTTTAGTACATTTTTTAACGCCAGTTTAATATAAGTACCACTCTCAAGTTTGTACTTCTTAGTTTTTACGATCATAATCTATTTTAAATTATTTAAGAACAATGATAAAAAAATGAAATGAAAATTAGCGTGAACAATACAGCCTCCAGAAAGATAAAGATGATGTTTCTCCGGCCTTTCAAGGTTATATAGCTTTGAGACTGATATCCAAACTTTTAACGGAATGGGTCAATGCGCCCACTGATATGAAATCAACCCCGCATTCTGCCACCTCCCGGATGTTTCTCTCTGTAATTCCACCACTTGCCTCGGTTTGATATTTCCCGTCTATGATTCTTATAGCATCCTTCATTACCGAAGGGATCATGTTGTCAAGCATAATAATATCAATGCCACCGGTTTTTACCACCTCTTCCACTTCCTGAAGATTTCTGGTTTCTACTTCAATTTTAAGATTTCGACCCGTGTCGGCTAGGTATTTCTTAGTGGCTTTTATAGCTTTTTCAATGCCACCTGCAAAGTCTATGTGGTTGTCCTTTAGCATCACCATATCATACAGGCCAAAACGATGATTGGTGCCACCTCCGATGGCTACAGCCCATTTTTCGGCAATCCTGAAATTTGGAGTGGTCTTCCTGGTATCCAGAAGTTTGGCTGTAGTACCTTTTATCAAAGTGGTCATTTCATCGGTGTAGGTGGCTATGCCACTCATGCGTTGCATGCAATTCAGCACCAGTCTTTCACAGGTGAGTATGGATCTGGCCGAGCCTTCCACCGTAAAACCGACATCTCCCTTCTTTACACTTTCTCCATCCCGGATGAGTGTATTGACCACAAGTGTATTATCAAACTTGTCGAAGATTTTTTCTGCTAAAGCAATGCCTGCAATGATACCTTCATCCTTAATCAGGAGCTGGGCCTTGCTCTTGCTTTCTGCCGGAATAGCCGCCAGGGAAGAATGATCGCCGTCACCTACATCTTCCTGTAAAGCCTCCGTGATAAACTTATCAATAGCCTGCTCAGACAAATAGCTTAATTCCATCCTGCAAAAATAAAAAAAGCACTGATTAAACAGTGCTTATAATATGCTAAATGGTCTGTATATGCTATTCTTTTATAAAACTGATCTCATGGATCAGGTATTTATTCCCGGTATCCTTGATCCTTACCCATACTCTATAGGTGTCTCCTTTTGAAATATACTGACCTATAGCATAAGGCAAACCTCCTTTGGAAGCACCCTGATGGACTATGGTAAAGCTTGAAGGTGGATTGTTCTTAAAAAAATCCTTAAGCACGTACTCTGCCTGTGTTTTGCTATAGCTCTGCATGTTGCCGTCAAGCGTAACATCCACACTTTGATTTAAAAACCTTGCAATTTCCTTAGAGCTACCTGTTTTAATGGCTTCTTTAACATCGTTAATAATCTCTCCCTGCGCAAAGCCAAGGTTCGTAATTAAAAGCACAAAAGCGACACTAAATAATATTCTTCCCGTTCTGAATTTCATGTTTGTGGTTAATTAACACTGAATCGGCGACCAAAATTATGCCAAACTGCAGTGATACAATTAAATTTCAAATTAGCACATTAATCTAATACAAGCAACATCGTGTACCATTTATGGTCGGCTTCACTGATTTTTTAATCCTCATCTGCCAGCAGCACGATCGATAATAGGACCAAAGAAAATGGCGTTCATAAATATTTTATTGGTACCATACCAAAAGGCCCGGAAGTTAAGGTTATCAGTAAACCCGATAACCACCCCCTTGCCGTAATTACTTATGCCGGCCGCTGATGTGCCCTTTAGTAAATCAAGGTTAGCCCTGGAAATGTAACCGCTCAACAATGGGGAATCTGAATAAACTATAGGATTGGCAAATGCATTGCTGGATTTTTTTAAGAATAAACGGCTATTTCTAAAAATGGGAAGCGATTGCTTGTAATAACCATAAAGCAATGGGTGAGTAATGTCTGCTTTTGTTTCGAAAATAGCACCGCCAATTTCCCTGGCTCCCTCTGTTTCACTGATATCAGCGTATCTCCTCGCAGATAAGGAGTCTTTATCATTTAGCCTTTCAAATTCAAATTTTCCATATCCGGATGATGCCAGGAATTTTACTGCATTTTTGCTTGCCACAATAGTTCCACCGTTTTGAAGCCATAATTTCAGTTTGTCCTTTGCGGGTGTCGAAATATCATTATACCTGCCATCTACCATAACCAGTGTATTATATTTATCCAGGTTAATACGATCCAGCTCACTGATGGGAACAAGGGAAAGGTTCATATCATATCGCTGGTCTAATAAGTGCCATACTTCACCGGCATCATATGGAGAGACTCCATCACCGACCAGCATCATTATCTTTGGCTTATTGATCTTGTCGAAACTTCGGCTCCCCAAACTAACACCTTCGTAGTCCAGTCCTGTGGTTAAAGCATAAATATCGATACCTGTTTCCGCAGCAAGCTGCGATAGTGTACTATAAATAGTGTCGGTTGTTTTGTCCTGTATACCCACAGGAATGATGATAGACCCCCTGGCGAACTGCTTTCCATCAACACCTCTGAATGTTTCGTTTCCTACTTTAACTGTATAACCTTTTTTTAGTAACTCATTGAGCAGTTTTGGAGCGTAGTACCCATACCATTCAAATGCGTAGGCGTAGGATGATTGTTGCCCTATAATTTTACCTTCAGGTTCTTGTTCAGGATTAAAGGGCTGCCCCAGCATGTCGTTGCTGAATGTTTTGGAGCTGAGTGTTTTGTAGTCCAGTCCAAAGGCCAAAGGCAGCGTCCAGGTTGAAATATCGTAGAATAAACTGTCCTGAAACTCAGTTCGTGTTTCAAACATGGCTTTTATCAGCCTGTATTGGGGCTGGTTCAGAGGTACTACATAGACCTGGTCTGCCGAAAAATTAACCCCATCAACATTCATGGACTCTTTTGAGTGGTAGATATCAATTTTATGCCGTGCTATAAGCTGAGCCAGGTGATAGCCACGGTACGCATCCCTGGAAGCAAATACATAAGCTTTATTCTGATCTTTTTGGGCTTCCTGAGCAGCTTCTTTGTAGAAATTTCTTTGATGTTGTAAAAAATCAAGCCTCATTTCATTTACCGCCTTTAGTGTCGAGAAGCTGGTGGTTATCTGGTTTCTGATCGTAAAGGGGAACCGCAAAATGCCATGAATGCTCTCCTGGGCATGTCCGCGTGAGCTCGCCTGCTCGAAGAGTATACCTACTGCACCATTGATGTCAGGGTATGTGGAGCCTTTGCCATAATAGTAGTCATCGTAGCTCTCCTTGGTATAGTACAGCGAACCGATCTCATCAAGTGCTTCAGCATGGTACTCCCCCATTTTACTGGTCAGGGTATAGGTGTTTTCAGGTGTTAAAGGGTTATTTCTTGAGGGGATACCGGGTTGAAAAAAGAAGGTAGAGTTGGTTCCCATTTCATGATGGTCGGTAAGCACGTTGGGTTTCCACTCATGGAATAGCGCCACTCTTCCCTGCGATTCGGGCAACTGTGCCGGAAGCCAGTCACGATTGAGGTCAAACCAGTAATGGTTGGTCCTGCCTCCGGGCCAGGCTTCGTTTTGCTCCATATTATTAGGGTCGGCAGAGGTATTGTAGCTTTTTCTGGAATTGACCCAGCCGGAGAACCGCTGCAAACCATCGGGGTTAAAGCTGGGGTCAAGAAGGATCACGGTTTCATTCAGTAATTTTTCTATCTCATCGCCTTGTGCAGCAGCCAAATGATAGGCCACTAAAAGTGCAGCATTGCTACCGCTGGCCTCATTGCCATGAATACTATACCCCATATAAACCACGGCAGGCATATCCTCCAGGTCCAACTGATCCGATGTTTTGGGATTGGTCAGTTGAACGTGTTTTTTCTTTATATCATTTATATTGTTCAGGTTCTTTTCTGATGAAATGGTCAGGACCAGCAAAGGGCGCGCTTCGAAAGTCTGGGCATACTCCTGTATTTGTACCCTGCCTGAGGCCTCAGCGAGAGCATACATATAGTTGACCAATCTGTCGTGGCTAATGTGCCATTCCCCTACTTTGTGACCTATCACCTGTTCCGGGGTAGGTATTTCAGGGTTATATGATGCCTGTTGGGGGAGGTAGTATTTTAAATCAAAATTTTGAGCATGGACATGGGGGATCAAAGCGCTAATTATAACCGCCAATACTAGTATTTTTTTCATAAATTCACTTTTTTTGCAAGGGTAAAGAGCGTTGCAGTAACAGCACAGAATATTAGTGAATTTAGCAATCTCTTTAGCCTTCGCATTCAATTACTTAACAATAAATTAATATTAAAGCAGGTTTCTTTTTATTAAAATAAAATTGCCTGATAAACAGCTAGTTGAATTATATCATACATTTGCACCGCATTTTCATACTGAAGATAATCTAAACACAAAAACTATTTTTAACAAACCTAAAACAAGGAATGAAACAAACTTTACGATTTGGAGTTATGGTCATCACTTTTTTTGTGATGGTCAGCTTTTCTGCTATTGCCCAAACGGGGACAGTTAGCGGTAAAGTGCTGGATGAAGACAATGGAGAGCCTCTTATTGGTGCTAACGTACGAGTAAAAGGAACTACCAAAGGATCAGTAGCCGATGTAGGCGGAAATTTTAAGATTGGTGATGTGGCGGTAGGCTCACAAACCATAGTGGTTTCTTTTATCGGCTTTGGTGAAAAGGAAGTTGAAGTAACAGTAAATGAAGGTCAAAATACTGATATCGGAACTGTACAGATGAAGTCAAGCGCAATCGGCCTGTCAGAAGTACAGGTAATTGCTTCTGTTGCGGTTGACAGAAAAACCCCTGTTGCTGTTTCAACGATTAAAGAATCTTTTATTGCAGAAAAGGCCAGTAACCAGGAATTTCCTGAACTTCTAAAGTCAACTCCCGGTGTATATGCTACTAAAACAGGTGGTGGTTATGGTGATTCAAGGATCAATGTAAGGGGCTTTAACTCTGTAAACGTAGCAGTGCTGATCAATGGTGTGCCGGTTAACGACATGGAAAACGGTCGTGTTTACTGGTCTAACTGGGCTGGTTTGACAGACGTTACCCGATCTATGCAGGTACAGAGAGGCCTTGGAGCTTCAAAAGTAGCTGTTCCGTCAATCGGAGGTACTATTAACATTCTTACACATACTACAGACGCTGAAAAAGGTGGTTATGTATTTGCAGGTGTAGGTAACAATAACTACAAAAAAGCGGCTTTCTCACTTTCTTCAGGTCTTACTGAGAAAAATTGGGCGGTTTCTGTTGCAGCGGCCAAGATTACAGGTGACGGTTGGGCAGAGGGCCTGGAGTTTGAAGGTTATAACTACTTCTTTAACGTGTCGAAAATTATCAATGATGAGCATACTTTGTCTTTAACCGGATTCGGCGCTCCTCAGAGACACGGTCAGAGACAGAATATGCAGTCAATCGAGACTTTCAGAAACGCTCCCCAAGGGATAAAATACAATGCTGACTGGGGTATACTAAATGGAGAAGTGGTACATGTTGAAGATAACTTCTACCACAAACCACAGTTTTCATTGAACCACTACTGGACAATCAACGAAACTTCAGAGCTTTCTACTGCACTTTACGCTTCTTATGGTACTGGTGGAGGTGGTGGATATCAGAATGTTGATATCAGCATTGGAGACTTCAGAACCGGGAATGAATATTCACCTTATGACTTGGATGCCGTAGTTGATCAAAACGTTGCTTCTGCTGACGGTCATGCTCTGTCATTCCTTAGAGCATCAAGAAATGATCATAAATGGTACGGCGCATTAAGTACATATACTAAAGAGGTTAATTCTAATCTTGATATACTTGCCGGTTTGGATTTGAGGTATTATAAAGGTATTCACTTTACAGAGGTTGTAGATCTTTTAGGAGCAGATTATGTTTTAGATGATAGTGATGCCAATCAACCTGTAAGAAGAGCTGGAGTTGGTGATAAGATCAATTATTACAATGATGGAATTGTACTTTGGGAAGGTGGATTCCTTCAGGCAGAGTACACTTCAGGAGCTTTAACAGCATTTGCCTCACTTGCAGCGTCAAACACATCATATAAAAGGATTGATTACTTCTTGTACGAAGATGATGATCCATTGCAAGAGACAGATTTCCAAAACTTTTTTGGATACCAGGTTAAAGGTGGAGCCAATTACAACCTGACAAGAAATCACAATGTGTTTGCTAATTTAGGGTATTTTGAAAAAGCTCCTGATTTTGATGCAGTTTATCAAAACAATCAAAATATTGTTAACGAAGATGCTGAAAATCAGAAAATTCTCAGTTTCGAATTGGGTTATGGTTATAGAAGCACCCAGCTTAATGCAAATGTGAACTTTTATAGAACTAACTGGAAAGACAGAACCTTTACTCAAAGATTCCCAGGTTCTGATAATCAGTTCTTCTTTGCCAATATCTTAGGTGTTAATGCTTTGCATCAGGGAGTTGAGCTTGACTTCTTATACAAGCCGACAACCAATCTGACTTTCAATGGTATGCTTTCTGTTGGTGATTGGGTTTGGCAAAACAATGTTGATGGAGTAAATATTTTTGACGAAAACCAGGACATTGTTGGAAGTATTTCCACATTATATATCGAAGATTTGAAAGTAGGAGATGCCGCGCAGACTACTGCTGCATTTGGCATTGACTATAAAGTTATAGATAATTTCAAATTAGGAATGACTTACAACTATTATGCAAATTTATATGCAAGCTATGATCCAACAGACAGAACGGATGAAACAGTTGTAGGTAAACAAGCTTGGGAAGTTCCTGATTACTCACTGGTAGACGTTAACGCGGCGGTGGATTTTAATATAGGTAATCTCAAGGCTGTGCTTTATGCCAATGTTAACAACCTTTTTGATGTTGAGTATATCTCTGATGCCCAGGATGGTGATTATGATGGAGATGGTATTGGTGATGCTGCTGGAGCAAGAGTGTTTTATGGCTTTGGCAGAACCTGGACCACTGGGTTAAAAATTAAATTTTAATTGAAACATTAAATCAGATGAAAAAGTATATTATATATTTCTATACACTAATGATGATCACTTTTATATCCTGTGATCCGTTAGACGAAACTTATGAAGAGTTAGATGAGCTGATTGATGATCCTACTGCAGCTCAGGTCCTTGAAATTACTCTTACTGACGATGAATACGATCTTTTGGAAGAAGAGGGAGTTGCAAAATATGGTAACTTCGAATCCGAGGATGAAGCTAAAACTTATATTCCTTTAATACTGGAGAGAGCATATCCACAGCTTGGTAATGGATCCAGCGTTTTAGTTACGTATGACCTTTATAATCCAATTAGAATAAACAATGCAGTTGAGCTTTCATTGACTGAAGCAGAGTATGATAGTATTGGTGAAAACCACCCTGACAAACTGCTAGGTACAGATAGCACCTATTTAACCAGCGAAAGCGATATATTTAAGGCTGTTGAGTATGTCTATACTGCACCTGAGAATGAAGATGTGGTTACTTTGACTTATGACTATCGCAATGAATCTGTATCTGAAGAGAGAGAAAGCAAGCTGGTTTATTATGCAAGTCAATGGCTTCTCGCTTACGAGCCCACTACGGAAGACTATAACTTCATGGGACAAACTTATCCGAATTTTGACAGCAGGTCTCTTGCCAGAGAGCGAATAGCTTTCTTATTTGACAGGCTTTTCCCATTTGGAGAAGAGGGAGACATACGTGCATCAATATTTACCTATACATATGAAGATGATAATGACACTCCTGATGACGATGAGGACGATTTTAGGGTGTTTGAAGATTTCCTGGCTATATTCATTCATAATGGAGAGACATGGGTGCCTCAGCAAGATGCAATGCCTCAGTCTTTACAATTTGGTAATGAAGATGGAGTCTGGGTGCCAGATAACACTATAAGATATACGTTGTCAGCACCAGATTATACATTTGTTGCCAATAACCCTGATCTTGGTACCGAGGCTTCAAGAGGTAATTTAAGTTCTTTTGGTAACTTTAGTACACTAAGTGGTTACTGGACATCAGAAGATATCATAGAGGCTATAGGAGCCATTCTTAAAAATAACTTCCCAAATAGTGAAGTAGGTCAGAAATATCTTGTTACTTATAATACTTACCCTGCAGGTTTCTTGTCAGTTCATTTAATATTGAACGATGAAGGTAATTATGTAGTGGTGGAGTAATGAATAGCATACAAAACAAACAATGCCCCGGCTCAGGCCGGGGCATTTTTATTTTAAACTAACTTATTATTTATTGTCTTGTTATTTTAGCATAATGAATGACAGTTACAGATATTTTGACAGGGATGTGAGTTGGCTTTCTTTTAACAAGAGAGTTTTGATGGAAGCTGCAGATACCAATGTTCCGCTTTACGAAAGAATAAAATTTCTGGCCATTTACTCTTCTAACCTGGATGAGTTTTTCAGGGTCAGGGTAGCCGCACTCAGGAGCATTGTAGACATTGACAAGAAAAAGATCAATAAGCGGTTCGCTATTAAACCTAAGAAACTCTTGCAGGAAGTCCTTGATGAGGTAAACCTTCAACAGGAAGAATTTGGACGGATAAAAAAGGAAATGATCCTTCCTGAGCTTAAGCAGCATAAAATAATCCTTTACAGGAATGAGCCAATCATAAAAGAACACCAAAGGGCTGTAGAGCATTTTTTTAAAAGCAAAATTTTATCTTACCTCCAGCCCGTTATCATGACAGGGGTGAAAAGTAAGGCACCATACCTGGACAACAGGGCGCTGTACTTTGCGATTTCACTGGAAAATAAGCTTACAGGTGAGACGGATTATGCTCACCTTAATATTCCTACAGATCATTTGCCGAGGTTTGTTGAGCTTCCAAAGGCCAATGAATTCTTTTACTATATAGCTATTGATGATATCATCAGAGAAAATCTGGATTTTCTCTTTCCAAATCATGCCGTAAAAGGCTGTTATTCCATTAAACTAAACAGGGATGCTGATCTCAATATTGAGGACGAATACTCTGGAGATCTGGTTAAGAAGATCAGGAAACAAATAGATAAGAGAAACCTGGGAGTACCTTCGCGGTTTCTATATGATAATACCATGCCCGGTGAGATGCTAGCGTTCCTTGTGGAGAAATTCAATCTTGAGGAAGACGATCTTGTTCCGGGAGGCAGGTATCACAATATGTATGATCTTTTTGGTTTGCAGAATCCTTTGAAGCCTGCTTTTGAAAATGAATTCCTGGAGCCTATCAGAAAGACCTGTCTGGAAGAAAACCCATCAGTTTTTCATGCAATAGATCAGGGAGATGTAATGCTACACTTCCCGTACCATAACTACGATTATGTACTCCGCTTTTTCAATGAGGCGGCGCTTGATGCTCATGTCGAAGAAATTAAAGTTACCTTTTACCGTATCGCCCCGGAATCCTTTATTAGTAATGCATTGATCAGTGCTGCGAATAATGGAAAGAGTGTGACTGTATTTGTCGAAATTAAGGCTCGCTTCGATGAAGAGAATAACTTGAAATGGGCTGAGAAAATGGAACAGGCCGGTATTAAAATAATTTACAGTATACCCGGTCTTAAAGTCCATGCCAAAGTAGGTTTGGTGTGCAGAAGGCAGGCAGATGGATCACTTAAACGTTATGGCTTTTTCGGAACAGGCAACTTCAATGAAAAAACAGCTACCATATATGCTGATGAGGCCTTGCTCACCTGTAACGCAGAGATGACCGATGAGCTTGACCGTGTCTTTGAATATCTCTATAAAAAGGAAGAGGTACTCCCGTTTGAGCATTTACTGGTTTCGCAGTTTAACATCACCGATCGGTTTACTGCCATGATTAATAGAGAAATTGAAAATGCTAAAGCAGGAAAGAAAGCCTACATCATTCTAAAGCTAAATAACTTGCAGGATGATATTATGATTGATAAGTTGTACGAGGCCAGTCAGGCCGGGGTTAAAATAGACCTGATCATCAGAGCCATTTGTTGTCTGTGTCCTGGGGTGGAGGGGTTAAGTGAAAATATTACTGTAAGGCGAATTGTTGATCGCTATCTGGAGCATTCCCGAGTGTTTTACTTTTACAATGATGGTGCGGAAGACCTTTACCAGGGTTCTGCCGATTGGATGAAGCGCAACTTATACCGTAGAATAGAGGTTGTGTTCCCTATTCGGAATGAAAATCTCAAGAAGGAAATAATGAAGATGTTGGATTTACAATTGAGAGACAATACCAAGGCCTGTTTTATTAATGAAGATCTTCGGAATATCCGGGTGAAAAATGATGAACCTGTAATTCAGGCACAGGTAGATTTCTACAAATGGCTCAAAGCCCTGGAGAATGTGAGTATTAGTGAGCCGGGGAGGATACCTTTGCAGTAATATATAATAACGGATGCCGTTAGTTAGTGGTATGTCGGCTTTAATGGAGCTGCATCACTAACAGGTTCAACGGGAGGTGATATAGTGTTAGCTGGACTTATGGCACTCACTAGTGAGTTATTAGGAATACATCCTGTTGGTAGGGCTGTAGCTGTTAGATGGGCAATTGGTGAAGTAGGAGGAAATATTTATAGGGAATCTGCCGATCACACAGGAAGAACAGCGGAAATTGCCTCAACAAATAATGGAATACACAAACACTAAAATGACTAGGTTGATTAAAAGTTTGGCTCTGATATTAAGGGGCTATTATTATATTTGTTTTTGAATGAGAAATAGCTTTCCATTATCTAACCTTAATTACCGTTCTTTTCGCTTGTGCTGCATTTTTTATGATAATAAAATTGGGTGTGTCTAACCGTTGGCAGAAACTTAGAAATTATATTAGTAGGATGCCTTCCAGGTTGATATATCTTTTATTTTTTGCTATGCTGCCGCTTGTTTATGGCATTTGGAATATTGCAATTTATATGATTTTGGTAATTGTATGCTTTGCAATATTTATTTGATGAATGATTTTGCTCAACTAAAAAACACTTGGTAAAATGAGGCAAACTTAAGCAGCAAAGTCAGACTTGTTGTGTAATGTGAGCATCAGTGAGCCGGGAAAAATACCATTGCAATAACAAATGAGAGGATGGCTGCAATAAAGCCGAACATGAACACATTGTAAGACTTTCTAAGCATACGGTATTTTTTGCCCAATACTATACCTAAAAAGAAGATATCTTTGATCATACTGCCGTAGAGGAAGTCTGCGTCCTTCATCATTTCCTTCATGCCCCACATGTAGTTTTCCAGCTCCATGCCATGAAAATTACCAAAAAAAAGCAGGTTGGTTTTTTTATTGATGATATCCTCTTTGGTGAAAGTACCGGTAGATACGTTTGGCCTGGTAGCCAGTACAGCGAATACAATGGTAACGAGGCAAACTACAACCAGTAACATCCCCGGGATGATCAGGTTGGGATAATCCTCAAACTTGCGGAAAAGTACCGAAACCAGAACCGACAAAATAATAGAGTTGATGGAGATCATGATGTTGGCCTTATTATCAGCCATGGCACTTAGTGTCAGGTGGTTTTTAGAGGTGATCCTGAACATGGTTTCTATGCCCCTGTCCGGTTTCATGATCTTGTTCTTCTCTATCTTGAGCTTTAGTTTTTCTATTTGGTCTTCAAGCTTTTGCGTATATTCGGCATCTATCTTCTTGTCCTTTTTCTTCTGTAGCTTCTTTATATTGCTCTGCTTCCTCGGTTCTAATGTGTTTTGTCCATACGCCGTAAAATAGCTATGGGTACTTAAAAATTTAAGGTTCTTTTTTACCCAGTCTTTCGGAGATATCTTTTCATCACAAACGTTGATCAGCTCCTGACGAAGCTCTTCACTTCTGACAAAATAGATGTCGCTAGAGAGATGATACAGGTCAGCATCGCACATCACTTTTGAAAGCTCATCTTCCGGTGATTGAGGCATTTGAGTGGACTTTATTATTTTTTCCACCTCCGCTATTTTCTCAGGGGTCACCTCAAACTCGGCCAATTTCTCCCGCATCAGCCGGGCGCTTTCCTCTTCATGGTTTTTGAAGCCGCACTTGTAGCCTACGTCATGAAACCATGCGGCAACAATTACCAATTCCATTTGCTCTGGAGAAAGGCCTATTTCATTGCCAATTTCTTCTGCAGCGGCAACTACCTCCTGCGTGTGTGTCAGGCTATGGTAACTATACTCTTTTGGAAGATTGCCCAAAACCTCTTCAGCATACTTCTTTGACCTTTTAACTAGCTCGGTTTCTATAAACATATCTCCTAAATGTAATAAAAAATAGTTTGAAATTTTACTACATATTTAAGCAGTTCCGGCTGTCGTCTTATTGTCTACATAATTTTGCAGGTAGCTGTAGCGCTCTGTGAGTGCCCCGTTTTCAGCTATAGTTGCCCTTTTAATAACATCTTCTGCATCATTGCCAAACAAGTGTGGCAGTACATTATCCACCAACTCACGGCCGAAGTCTTCAGAAGCATTTCTGGGTAATTCACATGGCAGGTTGTCCACGGCCATTACGGTAATATTTCCTTCATCTGACAAAGGAGCTTCTACACGGTCATCGCTCGAGTTGTAGTCGTAAATAGGCTCAGCAATGGTGCACGGCTGTTTTGTAGAAGGAATAGAACCCTCAATATCACATGTAACGTCGGCAATAACCCTGATCTTGAAATCAGGCTTCATAATATCTTCCCGCCTGAAAAGCACGGGAGCGCGCGGGTCCCAGTAAGCACCGGCAATAAGCAGGTCTGCTACTTTCGTATATTTCAGGAAATCCCCTTCATAACCTTGAGGGTTCGTGTAAAAGTCGCTGCGACTGAATTCTCCACCGTCTTTAGGTTTGTTGTAGTCCCAGGTATTGAGTTGGCAATATACAGCAGTGTCAAAATAGTTTTCGAGAAATTCTGCCGGCGTTACTTTGCGGATGCCCATACCATTAAGCACTTCCATGGCTCCTTTGGAAACTCTGCCACCTCCGGTCACCACAATCTTGATAGGAGGCAGGGAAACCTTGCTATACTCCGTTTTCAAATCCTCAAGGTCAAAGCATTCATGCGCCCTTCTGAGGTCAAAAAGATTATATCGCTTGCCATAGGCCCAAATGCCATTATAGGCACCTACTATGCCTGCGTATCGTCCGAAAGCAACTATACGTGCTCCGTTGGAGTCAGTTAATGTCTCATAATCTATGAGTCGGATATTTTTTTGCAGAATGGCTTGTAATAGTTTTCTGTTATAATGTTGTTCTTTTATGGTGTGAGAAAAGAAAAAGTAGGTCTTGTTTGATATCAGGCTATCAATTGGCACTTCTTTAACACCCATTAAAACATCACAATCATCAATGGAGTCAGATAAAGTAATACCATTCTGGCGATACTCATCATTTTCAAAACAACGGATGTCACTGGACTGACAAACTACTTTTACATTTTTAAATGATTCTTCTACCTCTTTTGCCTGGGCAGGTGTTAACGGTACTCTTCTGTCTACAGGTACTTTGCCTTCTTTAATAATGCCTAATTTTACGTTTTCCATCGTTTGCGCTGCGCTTAAAATTTTCTACACGATGGCAAATATATAATTTATTTAGGTCCCTTAAATACGAAGTGTAGCAGAATAGTAATGTTCTTAAAAAGTGTCTAGAATATATAGGCAATGCGGTCAGGAAATATATGGTTGTAAAGCAGGCTGCCATCACTTTCAAAAAGGGCGCCATCTGGATAGGCTATAAAATCAAAATCTTTTCTGAAGTCAGGGTTTTGGGTTTTCAGAATGGCTATATCCGGATTGCCTTTTAAATTTTTTGTTAACTCATTTATTTTTTCCCAGTTATCATTTTCAGGAAAGAGAATTAGAGCTGTGATGTTCTTTGCACTATTCATTAATTTATTGGTTTCTGACAGAGCATTTATGCAGCCTTTGCATGTAGTGGAGACATTTAAAATATATAATCTGGTATTTGGCTTCAGGTAAGTCTCTATATCCTTGAAGTTCATAGCCTGATCAACAAGCCTATAATCTTTGTTTAAATGATCAACAAACTCTATATCATAGTTTGTATTCTCCGTAGGCGATATAAATACTTTCTGAAGGCTGTAGTCTTTAAAGAAAATTTCGAAAAACTTGTCCCGGTTCTTTACTATTAATGGATTTTTATTCTTAACACCAGAATCTCCTAATGTTAGGACTGAATCGGCAAGAATGCTAGTGATAAAAATTTCATCTTCAGAATCTAACGAATCATTTTTGTTTTGATCTATGACAACCACTTTAAATTGGTTTTTATCACTAACAAAATCAGCAGCTTTAAAGTGTACATCTGTTAAAAGTAATTCGTTAGTTGTTGGATTAACGATAAGATGATAACTGTTGAATTTTCCATTTAGTGATATATTTTCTTGATAATGGGGATCAAATTTTGACAGGGACCATGCAGATAATGATCTATTTTTTACCGTTTTATCAAGTGGAATAGCAATTTCATTTTGATAACATGAAATAACCAGCATACTGATAAATAAAAAAAGACAAATTTTCATATGCAAAACGGAAGTGCCCCGGTAATCAGTTGATTTCCGGGGCATGTTACTCTAACAGGTATACATTTTGTTTCCTAGCAGATCCCAGCAATCCCCTGTTGCGCTATCCCACAAGTAATAACCAAAATTTCCATTGCAACTGTCAATGATTTTATAAATACCCTTTCCCTTTAATTGAGAACTACCTTCATTTTTTATCCTGTAGGCAGTCATCTCATTGATTTTTTTCTTCATTCTTGATTAAGGTTTTAGATTAAAATGGCTTAGATGGGGGCAGAAAGAAAGTATTTTATTTACGGATAATTTTTAATAGTTTAACCTATATGTTACCCATGTAAGTTTAATTGTTTAAACTTCTAAAGTAAAATAGCTTTAGTGTTGTAGGAAAGCCGCAGGCGCACTTTAAGACTCTAAAAAGCTACCAAGTATAGATCCTGATTCCTTACCTCTGTTTTTACCATAAGGAGCAAGTGCTTGTATCAACTTCCTGATGGGCATAGATTGCAGGTATACCTTGCCGGTACCTCTTAGTGTAGCCAGGAACAACCCCTCTCCACCAAATAGCATGGATTTAAGGCCGCCGGCAGACTCAACATTAAAATCTATGGAAGACTCAAAGGCCACCACGCATCCGGTGTCTACCCTCAGCACATCGTTGTTCAGTTCTTTTTCTATAACCGTGCCGCCGGCATGAACAAAGGCTTTTCCATCACCCTGGAGTTTTTGAAGAATGAAGCCTTCACCACCTACAAGGCCTGACCCAAGACGTTTATTGAAGGTAATAGTCATCTTAGTGCCTAAAGCAGCGCACAAAAAGCCGTCTTTCTGAACGATCAATGAGTTTTCAGGGGACTTGGCCAGATCAACAGGTATAATGGTGCCGGGGTAGGGAGCCGAAAATGCAACTTTAGCTTTATTGGCCCCTCTGTTTGTAAAGTGGGTCATGAATAGCGACTCACCGGTTAATACTCTAGTGCCTGCGGAGAGGAGTTTGCCAAAAAGGCCCTGATTAGGCTCCGAGCCGTCGCCCATTTTGGTTTCAAAGGTAATGCCATTGTCCATATAGAGCATGGCACCGGCTTCGGCAATTACTGTTTCATTAGGGTCAAGTTCTACCTCAACGATTTGAATGCTTTCCCCTTTAATTTCATAGTCGATTTCGTGGGAGTTCATAGATCTGGCTATTCTTCTTCGTCCTTACCTTTTTTCTTGTCTTTTTTCTCTGGTTTTTCAGATTTCATTTCGTCATAATCATCGCGTTCAGCGAGTTTCTTGTCTTCTACATTTTTGTTAAGAAACTCGTTGATACGGTCGATGTTGAAATTGGTCTTTATTTCACCAAAGGAATCAATTTCAATGTTAAAACCTTCCAGTTCCGGGTTGACCTTTGGTTGAGTTTTTTTCTTTTTCTTTTTTGATTCCTTTTTAGACATGGTGCTTAAGGTTTAATTGACTTGCTTAACAGGCAATGTATTAATAGCTCTAGTGATTCTGTCGGCCACTTCTTCATTGCCCAGGATCTCAATGATTTCCATCAAGTCAGGGCCTCCTCCTTTGCCGGTTATGGCCAACCTAACAGCTTGCATCACCTGTCCTATTTTAACGCCTTTTTCGTCTAATATGTTATTCAAAATTCCTTTTGCGGTTTCGGAATTTAGTTTATCCGATCTTAATACCGCTTCCTTGTAAGCTTCCAAAACAGAAACTGCATCTTCCGTCCACTTCTTGCGCACTACAGTTTCGTCATAGCTGTCCGGCATGGAGAAAAAGAATTTTCCATCTTTCCAGAAATCAGAGGGAAATACAACACGTTCTCTCATGGCTTCACATACCCTTTCTGCTTTTTGACGGTCAACCTCGATGCCATTAGCCTCAAGGTCTTTAATGAGGTATGTGCTTAGTTCAGCAGCAGGCTTCACTTTAATATACTGCTGATTATACCATTTAGCTTTTTCAATGTCAAACTTTGTCCCTGATTTGCCTATTCTTTCAACTGTAAATGCATCAATAAGCTCTTGCAGTGAGAATATCTCCTGCTCTGTACCCGGGTTCCAACCTAAGAAAGCCAGGAAATTTAGCAGTGCATCCGGTAAATAGCCATCTTCTCTGAAACCATGGAAAGTTTCTGTTTCACCATCCTTGCCGGGAAACGCCCCCTGAATCGGGAATACAGGGAAGCCAAGTTTATCTCCATCCCTTTTGCTGAGCTTGCCATTGCCATCAGGTTTGAGTAATAGTGGTAAGTGGGCAAATTGAGGCATGGTGTCCTCCCAGCCCAAAAACTTATAAAGTAAAACATGTAGCGGAGCAGAAGGCAGCCACTCTTCCCCACGAATTACATGGGTGATCTTCATCAGGTGGTCATCCACTACATTGGCAAGGTGGTATGTAGGCATACCGTCAGATTTCATTAATACTTTGTCATCAATGGCAGATGAATGCACCATTACCCAGCCCCGCACCATATCATTAAGCCTTACCTCTTCCTTTCGGGGCACCTTTAGCCTGATCACATAAGGTTCGCCAGCATCCAGTTTCTCTTTTACTTCCTCTTCCGAAAGGGTAAGTGAATTTTTCATTTGCATGCGTGTGATTGCATTGTACTGTGGTGTATCAACACGTGCAGCCTTCAACCGTTCACGCATGGCATCAAGCTCTTCAGAAGTGTCAAAAGCATAGTAGGCATTGCCCTCGTCAATTAGCTTTTGAGCATACTCAGCATACATTGCCTTTCTTTCTGATTGACGGTAGGGGCCATACTCGCCTCCAACATAGGGGCTTTCATCAGCAATGATGCCCATCCATTCCAAAGACTCTTTTATATATTCTTCTGCACCTGGCACAAACCTGTTTTGATCGGTATCCTCAATCCTGAGGATCATTTTGCCATTAAGCTTTTTTGCAAATAAGTAGTTGTACAAGGCAGTTCTTACACCGCCAATATGTAATGCTCCTGTAGGACTTGGAGCGAACCTGACACGAACTTCTCTATCCATCTTTTTTGATTGATTTAGGGGGTAAAATTACGAAAAGTTAAATTAGCATAATAGCTAAGCGTCCATCTTTAGCGCCCTGTCCAGAGCGGCCCGGCTTAACTTTACCTGCTTGTTAAAATTAAGCAGGGTTACCGTATAGTTAGCAATGCCTGAAGAAAAAGCGATTGAAGCATACAAGTAGTCTTTGGAAAATGCGGTGAAAAAGAGACCTATCAGAAAGGTCATGCTTGTCCAGAATGTAAAAAAGAGCGTGGAACTAAAAAATAACCTGTATTTAATGAAGATGATACATCCTCGGCTGGAGCCTTCAATGCGGCCTTTGATGATAGGTAAGTAGTTTTGAGGGTAGTTGACCTTTCTTGAAATACGAAATGATGATTGACCAATATGTCCGATAAATAAAATTCCGGGATCTTCTTTAGATTCATTCAGGCTGGCAGGCTGAGTGACGAGGCTCAGCCTGCTTATGGCCTGTAGTGCCGTAATTGGCGCAACCAAAGTTTCATTTTTATGAGGTACAAGCGTCATTTAACCGCTATGCAAGATATCTCTACATTTACACCTTTTGGCAATTGGCTTACTTCTACTGTTTCCCTGGCCGGAGGGCTCTGAAGGAAGTATTTCCCGTAAATGGAATTGATCAATTGGAAGTTATTCATATCTGCAACAAAGATGCTACACTTGACAACATTAGTGAAATCAAGGCCTGCTTCCGATAAAATGTGACCAATATTTTTCATTACCTGCTCTGTTTCAATTTCAATATTGCTGGTAAGCAAGTCTCCACTTTCTGCATCTATGGCTATCTGGCCGGATACATACAAAGTATTATCCACCATTACGGCCTGGCTGTACGGGCCAATTGGAGCAGGGGCTTTTTTACTGTTGACAATTATTCGGTTCATACTGACGATTTTTTATTTTAATATCTATTTTTGCCTTAAAGCTGCAAATTATGAAGATATTAATAATTGGGGAGGAGGAAAATTTTTTAGAATTTAAAGCGAAGTTTTCTGACAACCATGAATACACTTTTCTTTCGCAACTTACATCCCCCAGGTTTTTGAGTGAAAAGGATTTGGTTTTTGACTTTATAATTGACGAAAACCCTGACCATTTCGAGTGTTATAAAAATCCTGGCAATGCCGTTATATTTCTCAATACTGTAAAGATCAGTTTGGCTGAGCTCGTATTTTTAAATGGCCCTGTAGATGGCCAGGTATTCGGGTTTAATGGTTTGCCAACCTTTGTTAACAGAGAAGTTATTGAAGTAAGTGCGCTGAAAGGTGAATATGAAACACTTAGCAAAGTATTTGGATCTCTGAATACTGAATATAAGCTCGTAGATGACCGCGTAGGAATGGTTACCCCCAGAATTATTTTTATGATCATTAACGAAGCTTTTTACACGGTACAGGAAGGAACAGCTTCAAGAGAAGATATTGATGCCGGCATGAGACTTGGAACCAATTATCCGTATGGGCCTTTCGAATGGCTGGATCTTATAGGTATACACCATGTATATGAGACACTTGAAGCCATCTACGAAGACACCAAAGATGAGAGGTACAAGATCTGCCCCCTGTTAAAAAAAGAATACTTGTTAGGAGTCAGCTAAGTTCTCGGGCTTTTTCAACATGCTCCGGATTATTTTTAAATAAAGCACTCCACCCACCGCCAAAGTGCTGAGTGATCTTTCCTTTTATAAATGAAAGAGCAACGACTATGGCACCGATGACCATGTCATTAATCAGGGCGCTTCTATCTTCAAAAGAAAGTATCCACGGAGCTATCAGCAGCCATGCCCCCAGAGCAAGGTTCCATTTGCCCACTGATCTGGTAGCTTCCCACAGAGCGGTAAAAGCAAAGGTCACGATCAACGGTCCGACAATGTGATTGTTATCTGCCGCCGTAGGATCGGCAAAGCCTAATAGATCAGGAGAGGCCATTATCCATAAGCCGAGAATTACATTAATTATCTGTGCCCACATATTATGCTACTTTTAAAACCTCTTCTTTTATACCCCAAAATGCTTTCCATGTAGATTGTCCAGAGCGTTTAACACGTTGCATGTACTGGAGGCTTGCCAATACTTCATCCATAGCCGGGCCTATCATAGCAACGGAGATTACAGCCGAAGCAAGGCATAAAGTGCACCAGGCATCGAACAGCACCGGTTGAAATACCACCAGCATGATACTCACCACACCCAATGGGCCTACGGCAAAACCAAATACAATCGTAATCCAGGGCATCGTACGCCACCTTCTTGTACCTCCGATAATACCGGTCAGAGCATCAATGAAATAACCTATTGCCCCGAGTATTGCATCAGGGATTGGCAATACATGTGATACTTTTGAATTGAGAATGGTTATACTTCCGTCCCCGAAGAAGGGTTCCCAAACCGAACTGATAATATCTAACTGGTAAAGGCCCAGGTAGAGCGCAATAAACATCCCGATAATAGCCAGGACTACAATTGGAATGCGTTGGCTCCAGGCGGCTGGGTTGTAATCCCAGCCTGGCGGAATAGGTGGTATCTGTTCTTTGCTTTCGGCCATGCTACTGTTTTTTATTGAATTAACTAATCAGTATGGCCTTTTGTTATTTTAGCAAAGCTAGTGTTAAGTTAAGCATACTTTAGTCATACCAAGTTTTGTTCTTTTTTTCACATGCTGCCTTAAAAAATACTTGCTTAGCTACGGCTATGCTCATATTTTTTGCGTTGCCTGGAACAAAAATAACTGCAACTTATACGGCACAGTACATTTAACTCAATACTGGTATGGTTTTGAGTTTGATCTTGAGAAAAAAAAGAAGCCACCCTGATAACAAGGTGGCCTCTCATATATTTCTAATAGTGATTGACTACTCTACAGTAACCGATTTTGCCAGGTTTCTTGGCTGGTCAACATTGCAACCTCTCATTACCGCAATATGATAAGAAAGCAGTTGTAAAGGTATTACAGAGACCATTGGCATCAATGCTTCGTCAGTCTTCGGTACCTCAATTACAAACTCAGCCATTTGAGGGATAAGGGCGTCACCTTCAGTAACAACCGCTATTACACGGCCCTTTCGAGCCCTTACTTCCTGTATATTGGAAACTACTTTGTCGTAAGAACTGTCCCTTGTCGCTATTACTACCACGGGCATTTCCTCATCAATAAGGGCAATTGGCCCGTGCTTCATTTCTGCAGCAGGGTATCCTTCTGCGTGGATGTAAGAGATCTCTTTCAATTTCAAGGCACCTTCCAAGGCAACAGGGAAATTGTAACCTCTGCCCAGGTAAAGGAAGTTACGGGCATCTTTGAAGGTCTCAGAAATTTCTTTGATTTGATTGTCCAGTTTAAGGGCCTTTTCCACTTTGGCAGGAATGTTTTCGAGTTCAACCAATAACTCATGGTATCTTCTCTCTGTTATGGTTCCTTTCTTATGCGCCACCCTCAGGGCAATCATGTTTAGTACTGTCAACTGAGCAGTGAATGCTTTTGTACTGGCAACCCCAATTTCAGGACCTGCATGGGTATAAGCACCTTCATGGGAAACCCTTGAAATTGAAGACCCTACCACATTGCACACGCCGAAGATGATGGCACCTTTGGACTTGGCCAGTTCGATGGCGGCAAGTGTATCAGCAGTTTCGCCTGACTGAGAAATCGCAAATACTATATCTCCTTCCCTTATTATCGGGTTTCTGTACCTGAACTCAGAGGCATATTCCACTTCTACCGGTATTCTGCAAAACTCTTCAATGAAGTACTCGGCTACTAGGCCGGCATGCCATGAAGTACCACAGGCAACTATTACAATACGTTCAGCATTAACCAGTTTATTGGCATATTCCCTGATGCCACCTAATACCAATCTTCCTTCATTGGCATTCAGGCGACCACGCATACAATCACCAATAGATTTTGGCTGTTCAAAAATCTCTTTCAACATGAAGTGCTCATATCCACCTTTTTCAATGGCTTCGAGTTCCATGTCCAAAGTTTGAATGTATGGAGTGGATACTACATCCTGCGTGTTTTTGAGCTTTAATTCATTATTGTCAATTACAGCTATTTCGTAATCATTTAGATACACCACTTCATTGGTATATTCAATAATAGGTGTAGCATCAGACGCCAGGAAAAATTCGTCTTTACCAATACCTATTACGAGAGGGCTACCCTTTCTTGCTGCAATCAACAAATTAGGGTTGTCTTTTGACATAATAACTATTGCATACGCTCCGACAACCTTGGTAAGTGCCAATCGTACTGCTTCGTCCAATGAGCAGTTGTTGTTTTCCTGAATATCTTCAATAAAGTGTATGAAAACTTCTGAGTCTGTTTCACTTTCGAAAGTATGGCCTTTATTGATCAGCTCCTGTTTAAGTGAGCTATAGTTTTCAATGATTCCATTGTGTATAATGGCCAGTTTCTTTGAGTGAGAGTAATGCGGGTGAGCATTCTCATCATTAGGCTCTCCATGGGTTGCCCAACGTGTATGTCCAATCCCAATATTACTATTCAGATTATTTTCATAAAGATGTTCTTCCAGGTCAGATACCTTACCTTTTTTCTTATATATATTCAGACCACCGTTAAGAAGGGCTATGCCTGCACTGTCATAACCTCTGTATTCTAACCTCTTTAGTCCTTTAATGATAACCTCATGGGCCTGTCTTGGCCCCACATAGGCAACTATTCCACACATAACTATTTATTTAATTCTTTTCTGGTATTGAGTAATAGAACCGCAAATGCATATTGTCTTTGTTCACCACAAGTCTGTTTACTGAACTAGCCGTGGGTAAGAATGTATTATTTGCTAATCTTACGGGAGCCAGTATCAATTGATTGAAGTTCTCTTCATATAGAAGTCCCTGTAAAGCAATGGTAATATCATTTCGGATCTCATTGTCCTCCGAGTTATAAGCTACCTGTTGTACAGCGGTACGAGCATTGTTTGAGATGGTACCCACCCGATAGTTTTCATTCATTAAGCTATCCATGCTGGTCAGATAATAAACCATGTTAGCCGGAGGAGGCGTATTGCCACCTGCATCTACAACATTGGATAACACCAGTTCAGCCTTTTGAATGACAGGACTATCTACAGTGTCTGCGAATTGTTGTATAGATGACAGGTCTATCTTCATGAGCAGATTGGTGCCACTTTGGACATACGCCAGGTCCGTATTGGTGATGTAAGGATCATAAAACTCCGTAAGGTCATCAAAATGAGATCCACTCCAGCCTATATTTTTATTGGGTTGAATATTATTATAATATATGGTTTGGGATAAGCCCATCACAAGCGCTTCTTGCGTGGTATTACCTTGGCTATCGGTCTCCGAATAATAAAGGACCATTCTTGTGTCAGGCACTCCATAAGTTAAAATAGCACTATTGCCTGTCGATGGGACAAAGGCTAAGCCTTTAAAGTAAGCATCGAATGTTGTGTCGTTAGCAAAAGCCTGATCTTGATTTTTAATTTTAGAAAAAAAATCTAAGGCGAAAGCGTCATTGATCCTGTAGCTATTTTTATAGATGTATTCGCCATTACTGTCAAAAAACTTCTCCCAATAAGCAGAATCAAGGGCATCCATGTCTTTATCCCTCCCCGTATCAGAAAACTTTAATCCCAGTGAGTCAGGATAAATATAAAATTCACCTTCGGCCAGCTTACTTCCGAGTGCCTGAGATGAGGCAATAGTATAAGCCTGATCTTTAACCGGAATAGTATCGGTAAGCTGATACACTTCTATTTTGTTGAGTGTGTTTTTTACATTGCTACCATAAATTCCCCTTATCCTGGTTTCGATGACCAGTGAGTCTAGAGTGGCTGTGCCTGAAAAGTTTTTGCCAGGGTTTTCAGCAGGCAGCGTTAGTTCTGTAAAACTCCTGGCTTCGATATGCCCGAAGTATTCATCCTCATAGCTACCGACAAGCATGCTGCCCGTACCCCTTGAATAGATGTTGTCGACCCATACCTGAGACACCTTATCGTTTAGTGGTACATCGACAAAAAAAATCCCCAAATCATTTTCGGGGGGGAGACCAACTGTGCTCAATTCCTCTTCGCACGAAAAAAATGTCAGGGCTGATAGTAGTATCAGCCCTGATCTTCTAACCCACAAGTTCATTATATAAGTTGTAATAAGAGTCCGTAAAATTTTCGTCTTTTTCTATTGTTTCAATTTTCTTTTCCTCAGGGAATTCTTCAAACAGGCCGTTGAGTGTTTGGTCTTCTTCTGCTCTGATAATGGCGTCGGAAAACTCAAGGCCTAACTTGATAAACCCATAATAATCTGCTGATAAAAGGTTTGTTAACATGCTATCCTCGATGTCGATCATTTTAACCTTCTCTATCAGGTCGCCATTAAACTTATGGCTGAATGCATTGTTATACGTTGTAAAAACAGATTTAGTATCCTTAAATAACGGATCATTTTTATAAGTTGTTTTCAGGTACAACGGTATAAGGCTGGTCATCCAGTCATTGCAATGAACAATATCAGGCGCCCAACCCAGTTTTCTTACGGTTTCTATAACGCCTTTACAGAAAAATATTGCCCTTTCGTCATTATCTTCATAAAAGTTATTTTCCTTATCATGGAAAACGTACTTCCGGTGGAAATAATCTTCGTTATCAATAAAATAAACCTGTAACTTGGCATTAGGTATGGAAGCAACCTTTATGATCAAGGGTTTTTCTTCTTCACCTACTGCTATATTGATCCCTGAAAGTCTGACAACTTCATGCAACCTGTTCTTTCTTTCATTTATCAAGCCGAATCTCGGAACCAGTATTCTGATTTCCATCCCTTTTTCCTGCATAGCCTGTGGCAACTTTCTGACAAATTCTGCTACTTTGGAAGTTTGTAAGAAAGGATTGATTTCACTGGCTACATAAAGAATACGAAGTTTTGACATATGTGTAGAGATTTGTTTGCCTAAAAATAAGACCACAAAATTACAAAATTTTTAGCACTTTTCAAGATATTATCTTTTGAAAAACATAGTTTTGCGATCCTTTTAAACGATTCTGATGGAGATTTACAGGGATATTGCTCCTTTACAACAGTACCTGAATGAACATAAGTTCCATGGTAAAAAAATAGGCCTCGTGCCTACCATGGGAGCGTTGCACAGTGGGCATTTATCGCTCATCCAGGCTTCGCAGAGTGACAATGATATTACGGTTTGTAGTATCTATGTTAACCCAACCCAGTTCAATAACAGCCAGGACCTTGAGAAATATCCACGAAACCTTGATCAGGATATTAGTTTACTGCGTGAAGCAGGCTGTCATGTATTATTTTGCCCCGATGATAGTGAGATTTACACGGAACAACCCAAAATAAGCTTTAACTTTGCCGGACTGGATCAGGTAATGGAAGGTAAATTCCGACCGGGCCATTTTAGTGGAGTAGGGTTGATTGTTTCTAAATTATTCAATATAGTAGCTCCACACCGCGCATACTTTGGGCAAAAGGATCTCCAGCAGTATTTGATCATTAAGCAGTTGGTGAAAGATTTGTCCTATGGCGTGCAGTTAAAGTGCATTCCTATAATGCGGGAAGCAGATGGAATGGCCATGTCTTCAAGAAACAGAAGGCTGACGGAAGAGGGCCGTACCAGGGCAGTGATACTGTACAGGGCACTCAGCGAGGCTCAGAAAATGCTTAAGGCCGGCGCCGATGTGCCTCAGGTAAAAAATGAGGTTGCTGGGATCATTAAGCAAGCGGGAGTAGAGCTGGAGTACTTCGAAATTGTGAACCCTGAAACATTGGAGCTCATGGAGAACAATTTGATCGGAAAAAATGTTGCGCTTTGCGTAGCTGGCTATGTTGATGGCGTCAGGTTAATTGACAATGTTATTTTTAATTTAGAATTCTCAATTCAGATCGATGAATATTGAAGTTTTAAAATCAAAGATCCACCGTGTGAAAATCACTCAGGCTGAACTGCATTATGTAGGTAGTATAACCATAGATGAGGATCTTATGGATGCTGCCAATATGATAGAGGGAGAGAAGGTGCAGATCGTAAATGTAAACAATGGCGAAAGGCTGGAAACCTATATCATTAAAGGTGAACGAGGTAGTGGCATGATCTGCCTTAATGGCCCGGCGGCCCGAAAAGCACAGGTTGGCGATATTGTTATTATTATCTCCTACGCTACTATGGACTTTGAGGAGGCAAAA
>NZ_SMLW01000666.1:40781-43090 GCF_009711405.1 Fulvivirga kasyanovii
GATGCAGATAATAAACTTCTGCAATAATTTCACATGGCTTCCGGAATAAAAAATACTGTTAAGTATATAATTATGCTTGGCATTACAGCCTTTTTACTCTGGCTGTCTTTTCAAAATATTCAAGTGTCCGGCGACGAGAGCAAATGGGACTTTATTTTAAGGACCTGGGATTCGGCGAACAAACCCTTTCTTTTTTTATCTGCATTTGCTGCAATACTCAGTCATGTGTTGAGGGCAGAGAGATGGAAATTGTTGCTAAAACCTCTTGGACACAACATTTCTTTGGGCAATAGCTTTATGTCCGTAATGGTTGGGTACTTTATTAATCTTGCAATCCCAAGAGGCGGTGAGGTATCCAGATGCTACAACCTGTACAGGTTAAACCGGGTACCGGTAGACGTTTCTTTCGGTACAGTGGTAATGGAAAGGATCATAGATTTAATTTTCCTTATTATACTGCTTACAGCGGCCTTTTTTATAGAGCTGGATAACCTGCTTTACTTCTTCCAGTCCGATGAGATCAAAAGGCTGACATCTTCAGGGGAAGACTCAAGCTTCTCCTATACTTTGCTGGTTGGGGTTATTGTATTTATTGTGGCCGTAATCCTGGTTATAAGGTATATCTTCAATAGCAAAAGATATCTTGCCCTACGCTACATGTCTAAAATAAGAGGTATGATGCGTGGTCTTAAAAGTGGTGTTACCAGCATTTTCAAGTTAGAGAAGCGAATACTTTTCATTGTTTACTCCCTGCTTATATGGTTGTGCTACTATCTGATGATGTACCTCGTGATGCTGGCATTCCCGGAAACTGCACACCTGGGCATTCTTGCGGCACTCACCATATTTGTTATTGGCGGTATTGCCATGGCTATTCCACTGCCAGGCGGTGCAGGAAGCTTCCACATACTTGTGCCTTTGGGGCTTGTGATCTTATATTCCCTACCGGAAGAGAAAGCCGTGCCCTTTACATTTATATTTCATGGATGGCAAACTTTAGTTATTATTGTTGTAGGAGCATTGTCTTTATTTCTGAGCCAGATATCTAAGAAGAAAATTGAAATCCACAAAAAATAAAATCGTAGACCGGAATAGCTTGCAGTCCATTGTTCAGGGCTGGAAGAAGGAAGGCAAAAAAGTTGTTTTTACTAATGGTTGCTTTGATATTTTGCACCTGGGCCATGTTGACTACCTGGAGAAGGCACGTCAGCGTGGAGATAAGCTTGTGTTAGGTTTGAATACAGACCTTTCGGTAAAGCGGCTTAAGGGCGAAGACAGACCTTTGAATGACCAGTATGCCCGGGCCAGGCTTTTGGCTGCTCTGGCTTTTGTAGATGCGCTGACCTATTTCGATGAAGATACACCCTATGAGTTGATCAAGGAACTAAAACCTGACATTCTCGTTAAAGGAAATGACTATTTGGCAGAAAATATTGTTGGCGCAGATATTGTGATAGCTAATGGTGGAAAGGTGGAAACTATTGCTCTTGTAGAAGGGTTTTCCACTACAAATATGATAGAAAAAATAAAAAAACAAAGTTAGATATCGGAGAAGAATATGGGAATTATAATCATTATGATTGTTTTCGGTATCATCAGTTTTGCAGTAAGTTCAAGACTGAAGAGTAAATTCAAAAAATACTCGCAGATACCACTGAATAAAAATTTATCAGGAGCTGAAATTGCCCAACTTATGTTGGGAGACAATGGCATTCACGATGTAAAGGTAACATCAGTTGAAGGCCAGTTGACAGACCACTACAACCCGGTTAACAAAACAGTTAACCTGAGCGAGGCTGTGTATTATGGCAGAAATGCTGCCGCAGCGGCTGTAGCGGCTCACGAATGTGGCCACGCTGTACAACATGCTAAAGCTTATAGTATGCTGGAATTCAGATCAGCTATGGTGCCTGTTCAAAACGCCAGTGGCAAGATCATGAACGTTATTTTCATGATGATGCTTTTCGGAGGTTTTCTACTTCCTTCATTGATACCGTTTAAACTTGCCCTGTTAGTAATTATCGGCTGTTACACTGTATTTACATTATTTGCATTTGTAACTCTGCCGGTTGAGTTTGATGCCAGTAAGCGGGCATTGGCCTGGGTTGAGCAGCGAGGTATAGTAACCTCATCTGAGCATGGTATGGCCAAAGATGCGTTGAAATGGGCTGCAATGACTTATGTAGTGGCCGCAGTAGCTTCACTTGTGACCCTACTTTACTATATCAGTATGTTTTTGGGTAGCAGAGATTAAGTAAAATAAGAGAAAATTTGTAATTTAGAGGGTTATTATGCATGCATAATAACCC
>NZ_SMLW01000496.1 GCF_009711405.1 Fulvivirga kasyanovii
TTGATAATTCATTTGTGCCTCCGAATGGGGATCACTTCGTCGTGCCTCCTCGGATGACGGCAACACTTACTCTTTATAGGCAACACTGACTTGCTTGCTCAGGAATTTGCCGAATTCGCGGGCTTTTTCTTCTGTCTCCTTCTTCACCTGTTTAGAAACCTGCTTGAAGAAATCTACCTCTACATGTACTTTATCTTTTTTTATAGTCCGTTTCCATAGACCGGCAACTTGTCCATCCAGAACAACTACGGGCCAGAATATGCCGTTTTTTGAGATTACTTTTTGCTGATGTTTTTCGCTGAGCACCGCTCTCCGGTCTTTGTAGCTGATGATGAACTCATCAAAGGCCGGGATGAGATGAAGACCGGGGTTAATTTCATTTAGTGTATGCTCCTCTGAAAACCAGTAGGTTTCTTCGTCATTAACTACCGAATCCAAATCCTTCTTTACCATTTCAAAACCTTTTTTTGCATCAGTGATCAACAGGCCTGACCACCAGATGAAGTCTTGCAGGGTGGCGGGGCCGTGGCTTTTGAAGTACCTGAGGGTAAGTTCGGCAAGTGCTTCTTCTCGCGTTAATGTTCGTTTGCGCTCTACGCGCCGGGACAGCAGCGCATAGGTTGTCTTATTTCCTATTGATCTTCCACTGCAAATGAGGGCTTCCTGCTCGGCTAAGAACAAAAGGTGCGAGGAACGGTTGGCATCTACAGCAATCCCTGCATCTGAAATCTTTTTGACCAGTTCTTCACGGCTCAGGTACTCCTTGTCGGCGAGGGCATTGACAATGATATCGTTGCTTTTGTTAATGATTTTCGCATCCAGTTCCAACTGCCGGTGCCGGGAGCTCATTGATGATAATAGTTGCAGCGCTGTAAGCTCTAGTATCCAATGAAGGTCTTCGGCAGCCACCAGGTGCCATGTGGGCCTGAGCAAATGGGTACGGATAATCTCACCTTTATCCATGGCGGCTTCTACCTGCTCTAGTGTTTGTGAACAGCGTAAACCTACCGCCCATTTAGACATCGCAAAATCCTGCGCCTGCATAGCTCCCATATAAGCTACCACCTCACGGGCACTGCGGTAAGCTGAATTCTGTATTTGCTGACCAGCCAACCTTTTGGTAGCTATTTCTTTCAGATCCATTGGTTCTTTTTAAAGCTTCCTGAAATTTCTCCAAACTTCCGAAGCCCGGAAGGCTCCGGAAGTTTAAATTGTCAGCGTTAATCTACGCGATCACATACCAGAAATCAAGCTGCATGCTTTTTTCATCAGCCATATCGAGCAGGGGCTGACATATGGGGTTGCCGATATAGCCCATGCATACTTCTTTCGTCTTCCCTAGGGTGGCGCCGAAGGTTACTTCTGTGTATAAGTTTTCATTTTGCCTGCCTACAAAATGTGCCCGGGTGTTTTCAAATTGGGAGAGGTAATCACGCTCTATACTTTCTGAAACTTTCTGTAGCGCCTCGTAGTCATTGCTTTTCAAAGAGAAGCTGCCGTATTCCACGCAAGAAAAATGGGCAGGCACGGAAAAATCCTTCTCAATACTCTGAGTAGTCATTTTTACACTGCCCATATCGATCATACCGAAAAAAGCCCCGGCATTAGGATCATAATGGGCTGCTTTTTCAAGGTTACTGATGTCTTCTTTGGTTTTAGCGAAAAGTACGTTGGCATAATCACCGGAAAAATTGCGTACAAGGCAGTGAAATATCACTCCCGGTTGCTTTGTTAAAAATTCTGATTCAAAGGCCATGGCCGCTCTGATCAACTCATCATCTGTTACACCCTCCTTTTGCTTGAATGAAGTAAATTCCATTGCCTTCGGGTGCTCATTACTTACTCTGATCATATTATTTTTTGTTTTAAAAGTTAATAATATGCCAAAGGTGATGGTGGGTATTGACAGCCCTATGTCAACTTGGTTTGGAATATTTTTCTATTTGTGCCTGGAAATAATCGTTGATGCTAAAAGGTGTCTTGTGGTGATATTTTTCAGTTAATGATACGGCTTTGGTGATATGGTCAAGGCGAAATTCCCTCAGGGCCTTTCTTAACCGGCAGAAGGCAATTAACACCCACGATTTGCCTGTAAAGTAAATGGCCAGGGGCTCTACCTGTCTTTCGGTGTGTTCATTTTTACCTATGGATGAATAGCTGATGTGCAAAACCGTACCATGGGTAATACTCTTTTGAACAACGGATAGCCAGGAGTTCTCAACCATTTCAGGCTTGGAGGAAAAGGCAATTCTGTTTTCCAGCTTTTCTACTTTGTCCTTTTCGGAGCTTCTTAATATGGCCTTGACCTTGATAAGCAAAGACTCCAGGTCTTTTTTCAGGGATTTATCAGCAAAGTTTGCCAGAAGCTTTTCAGATATCATAAGGGCGTTGGCTTCCTCTTCGGTGATCATCAGCGGAGGCAGCGTATAGCCATCCACGAGGTAGTAACCCACGCCGTTTTCCGAGCCAATGGGCACCCCGGCCTCCTGCAGTGTTTTGATGTCCCTGTAAACCGTCCTTAAGCTCACTTCAAACCTGTCGGCCATTTCTTTGGCTATCACCAGCCGTTTGGACTGCAAGTGGATCAAAGTAGCTGTAATTCTGTCCAGTCTGTTCATGAATGCCTGTGATTTGGACAGTAAAATTAGGGCAAACCAGCCAATTTAATCATCAGGGCAGTTTAAATTCAGGATTATAAATGATCCCAATCACATTGTCCCAGGGATCTTTTACAGCTCCTACTACCAGCTCCCCTCCTACGTTATGTGGTTTTTCACAATCTTTAGCCCCCAAACCGATAAATCTCTGATATTCCTTTTCCACATCATTTACGCCCCAATAGGTCATTACACTTTCTGCTTTGGTTTTGGGTGCATTTTCTTCCGGGAGCAAGCCCAGCTCATAACCGGCGATATTAAACCCAACGTAGAATGGCTCATTGAAGTAAGGCTCAGTTTGAAAGGCCTTGCTATACCATTCGGTTGCGGCTTTTAAATCGCTTACACGATAAATACAGGTTCGTAAACCTAAAAATGGATGTGACATATGTTTTTTTGATTTGATGGTGAACAATAAATTATAATACAAAGATGGCACAACGTAGGGTGCCGTACCTATAAGATAGTTTAAGAAATGATTTTAAATTTTGTTCCCGGTAATTTTCTTTCTGATGGTGCTCAAAAACTCGGGTGTAACTCCTATGTATGAGGCAATCTGCACATTGGAAATGCGATTGTACAGGTCGGGATATTTCTTTAAAAAGTACAGATAGCGCTCTTCGGCAGTGGAGCTGATAGTTTGAAGAAGGCGCTTTTGCTGTTCTATAAAAGCATTTTCGATAATGATCCTGAAATTTCTGTCAAAAACAGGGAATTTGTCATAGAGATCAAAAAGGTCATTTTTCCCGATCTGCAAAATTTCAGTAGGTTCAAGTGCCTGAATGTTTAATTCACTGGGTTCTTCAGCATAAAAGCTGCCGTAGTCTGCCAGCCAGTTATTTTCCGTGGCAAACTGCAGGTTATGCTGGCTACCTTGTTCATCTATATGGTAGAGTTTTAAGCAGCCTTTCACCACAAAAGTAAAATGGTTACACTCCTGACCCTCCTTCAAAATAAAGGCTTTCTTCTTTAAAGCATGTCCTATGGCTTTGCTTTTAAGGGCTTGTACGGCCTGTTCCTCCAGCGGCCAGTAGTTCAAAAAGCTATTGATCAGAGGGTCATGCATCTTAACCGGGTTTTGAATGAGTTGTGTTCTTCTAAGTTAGGCATTCTGCTTTTACGAAGTAAATTATGCTGAACGGCCAGATTCAACATTACAGAATGTCGGATTTTTCCAATTCCGGGGTATAGTCAACCGCTAGTTTTGTGCTGTTGGATATAAAAATCATTTACATGAAGAAAAAAGCTTTAATCAAACTGCCACCCGGTGGAGGCAGAAAATATGATATGGGTACTATGAGGGCCATTTTCAAAGCTGATGAAGAGGAGACCCTGGCTCAATATTCTGTTTCGGAATGGTGGCTTGAACCTCACTCTACAGGTCCAGGAGCACATTTGCATGAGCATAATGATGAGATTTTTTATGTACTGGAGGGCACGGCTTCCATGCTGGTTGGTGATGAGTGGATTGAAGCAAAAAAAGGAGCCTTTTTTCTCATTCCTGCTAACACCATGCACGATTTCGCCAATAATTCGGATCAACCTGTGGGACTGCTCAATGTATATATTCCGGGAGGATTTGAGAGGAACATGCCTGCGATACTGCAATGGTATGAGGATAACAGGAAGCCAGCTAATGAGTGATGTAAATAACCCGTAAAGACCACTGCTTTAAGGCTATAACCCTTAGCCAGTGCTACAGAACAGGTGAAGCTTTACCAAACTTTTGGAAGTTTAGTAAAGCTGCAAACAAGTTCGGTAAGTTATAATAGAAAGTGGAGTTTATAACTATGAACTACAAACCCGGAACTGTGAACATATTTTAGTAATACCACCTTTGATAGTATGTGTATGGTTCATACCCCGAAGATGATACGTCTACCTGTAAGGTTAGCGGATAGCCTTCTTCGTTGTAGGTGTAGGTATACTCTCTTTGGTGATAATCACCCGCATACTCTGTACGACTGCTTTTAATGTTATTCCTGCTTGTCCATTGACTGCGGTATACTACGCTGTTGCCCATGCTCAAAGTGCTGTTTAGCAGGTTGTTGCTTTCTACATACAGGGGTTGTAAATTGGTTTGTTCTGTTAATACCGTGTACCAGGGGTTCTTTGAAGTATCGTAAGTATAGGTTGTAACTGTAGGTGTTCCGTACGTTTCCCCGTCCGAACTACTGGCTGATTCTTCCCGTACGACATTGCCTTTGCTATCGTATTCAAGTTCTATACGCGTATAAGTGTAATTCTCATAATAGAAATCATAAACCTCCTCAAGGACCTGAACTAGCTGATCCTGAGCATTATACGTATGGTCTCGGATCACACGCACTTTATAGGTAGGAGTGATATTATAGGTTGCACTCATTTTTATTAGCCTGTCCTGGCTATCATACTGCATAAGGCCTTCTCCGTTTCCATCATCAACCGATTTTATGAGTCCGCCGGAATTGTAAGTAAAGCTACTGGCACCAAGTTTTATAACCTGCTCATTACCATTGCGCAATACCTGATTGGTTGCAGATCCGGAATTTTCAACATTTACCAACATGCCATCTTCATCGTACTCAAGAAAATACTCACTACCTGCCACTTCATGGCTTTTCAGAAACATAAATCCCGTGGTAAAGGAAAAGGCCTGCTCTACCGTTGCCCCGACACTATCTTCGGCCACTACTTTACCTGAATACTCCTGCTCATAAGTTAAATCAGACAAGGTAAAGGTAGTATCTGTAAGTCCTTCACTTATTTCCGTTCCCTCAAGAAATATGGCGTATTTCACCTTGCCTCCTTCGGGATCGTTGGCCCGGCTCCAGATGAGCCTGGCAGTGTTAGCATCTACTTCAGTGTTTATTGTAAAACTTTCCGGCACCTGGTTTTCGGGAGCCGGATCGCTATCATCATCATTTTTGCAGCCACCTGTCCACAGTGCCGCCACCATTAAGATTAAAATTATTTTCTCGTTTCTCATTTTACCATTGTTTTCATTTCTTCCATTAAAGGGTAATTTGCCCTTAGTGAAAGCGAGGTAAATGAGGTTACCGGATAACCGGATATTTTTTATGATGCTATTAATCAGCCATATCCTTGCTGTTTAAGTAAGCTAATCTCTCGGTTAAGGAATGAAATAATTTCTCTGCGGATGTATGAACCAATACAGACGAAGGCTCTCCGGCCCAGAACGCAACATATTCCCACTTTTGCCTGGCTATAGCGGCTTGCCTTAATGGTGCGAGAAACTTCCCCTGCACCGGGTATGGTGCAATGATATCGTCCTCAAGATGTTTTAACCCTTCTGTAAAATCGTTGGCCACTGCCCTTGCAAGCCTGCCTGAATATATTTTGGTAAGGGTGGTTTTTAACCGCTCTTCTGATAGCAATTTCCTCTTGTGTACATCTGTGGCATTAGATTCATCGGTGGCTAAAAAGGCTGTTCCGAGTTGTACGGCAGAAGCACCCAGTTTCATCACTTTATAGATGGCATCACCATCGGACAGGCCTCCGGCGGCTATTATGGGTATTTTTATATTTTTAAGCGTTTCTTCTACCAATGTTGCTGTATCCAGCAGTGACTCACGCACTCCTGGGTTGAGGAATGAGGCCCTATGACCGCCGGCGGCTGCCCCCGAAGCCACTACCAGATCAGCTCCGGCAGCCTCAGCCTGTAGTGCTTCTTCAGGCGTTGTGGCGGTAATGATGATGGTGGTTTTATTCTGTTTCAGCTCATGAATAATTTCCTTTGAAGGAATTCCAAAGATGAAGCTCATTACCGGGGGTTTAGCCTGGAGAATGGCTTCAATCTGATCTTCAAAGGTGTTTTCTTCATATTCCGGGTACTCGGGAACATCTAACCCCAGCTCATCAAAATACGGCCTCACGGCATCCCTTAGCCGCTCAAAAGCCTGGGAAGTATATTGCTCTATCGGGTCATTTTGCAAAGGCACCCAAAGGTTAAGTGCATAGGGCTGATCGGTTACTGCCTTTATGTCCTTGTTTATTTTCAGAATTTCTTCTGCGTTGTATGCATTCAACCCAAAGGAACCCATTCCCCCGCAATTTGAAACCGTGGCGGTTAATCCGGCGGAGGAAAACCCTCCGCCGAATGGCCCTTGAATGATCGGATATTTTATCCTGAGCAGCTTCGTTGCTCTCGTATTATTCCACATGAACAAAAAGTTTGTTTACAATTTTCCATTCGCCATTGATCTCGCTTAAAGCCAGATAGTCGTAGTAATTATAACCAAGCATAGGCACATGAAGCCTGGCAACAGCCACCTTACCGGTTACCTCGACTGAGAGGATCTCCATTCTAAAATCCTCACCCAATTCGTGAGGGCTTTTCCTCGCCGCCACACCTTCCAGGTAATCTTTGAGGTTTTTCAAATAGGCTTCTCCTCTGATGTCGCCATAAAGATAAGCCTCCGCAGCAAACGATCTTCCCAGCTTTTGAATATCTCCATAAAACAGCCCTTCAAAATAACCGGTAATCACGGTTTCGATATCGTTGATTTTTTCAGTGTACTTCATAGTCATAGTTCTTTAAATAGCATGTCCCACGGTATGCCCGCCGGCCACATTAAAAGTTTCTCCGGTAACAAACTCAGCAATGGCCAGGTAGTAAGCAGCTTCCGCAATTTCGTCAGCTTCACCTATTCTGTTGAGCAAATGCAGACCTGCAAGGCTATCCGCGTCTTCCACACCAATTTTCCCCTGCAACGGGCTTCTTATTATTCCCGGAGCTATGGTATTGACGCGTATATTATGCTTGCCAAATTCAGCAGCTAACTGCCTTGTCAACGCATGGATGGCACCTTTGCTGGTCATTGGTGCCGTGGAAGGGAACCCGGCAATGGCATGCTCTACCAGCACGGTGCCTATATTGATGATGGCTCCTGAATTCTGCTTTAACATCTGGGGTATGGCAGCCTGGGAGGTGAAGAAGGTGCCTTTCAGGTTAACGGACCAGAATTCATCCAAATCACCCTCTTCTACTTCGAGAAACGGTTTAGGCTTGAACACTCCGGCGTTGTTAATGAGTACATCCACCCTATTGAAGTTGGTAACAGCGGCCTGTACCAACCTTTCTCCCACTTCCTTCCGGCTAATATCGCCGGCAATGGTTATCGCGTTGGCCGGAGAGCCTAGCTCCTCAAAGGCAGCCTGCAACCTGGCTTCATTGTATGAATTCATGACGACATTACTGCCTTTTTCGATGAACAATTTTGATATGGCCTTGCCTATACCTGTGGATGCTCCTGTTATAATTACTGTTTTCCCTTTCATTTTACTGCGCTTTTTTCTGATTTACCCTTTCTGAATATTGTTCTCCTCGAACGCCCCAATTGTCTATGGGTACTTCGTCAATCACCACATGCGTGGTTTCCGGGTTCTTGCCCAGGATGTCTACCATGAGTTTGGTAGCCCCTGCAATCAGCTCCTGTTTTTGTTTTTTGGTTACCCCTTCATCAGTAACCCTGATATTGATGTATGGCATTTCACTTTGTTTTTTGGTGATCAAATTGATTACAACACAAAGTTGCGTTGTGCCGAACAGCTTCTACAGGAGGCAGGTCACTATATCAAAGTGATGTAGATCACATCGATATGCTGAAAACTCAAAAAAGGTTTTGCAGATAAGGGATAAAGCCGGTCAGGAATACAGCCTGCTCAGGGTTTCTCTTGATACACCAAGATATGCGGCAATGAGCTTTTTAGGTATGCGCTGAAACAGTTGCGGGTATCTGGCCTGGAGCTTTTCGCACCTTTCTTTGGCAGTATCTTTCATTTGCGAAAGCACCCTGTTTTGCAGTGCTATATAGCTTAGTTTCGTTTTCTTAGACCAAAACCGCTCCATTTTATGCATTTCGCTGCTTAGTTTCTCCCGGTCATCATAGGTGATGTACAGCAGCTCGCAATCTTCAATACAATCGACAGAAATAGTGGCTTTGGTGCGGTTGGTAAAGGCTTCGTAGTCGGTCACCCACCAGTCTTCCATGGCAAACTGCAGGATGTGCTCTTTCCCATCCTGATCGAAAAAGCAGGATTTGAGGCAGCCTTTGACTACCCAAAATTCCTTATTTACCGATTCGCCTTCCTGGATAATGTATTGGAATTTGTTTCTCTTCAATGGCTTAAAATGGCTGAGGATATATTCAAATTCCTGATCGGTAAGGGATATGATCTCTTCTATATGCCTTCTTAAAGGATGCATTACCTGGAAGGGATCGATTGCCGGTCTTTGATGCTTTTCTCAAAGCAGATGCTATTCTCCACGCCAATATACTGTCCGTAGTTAGCGGTGACCTGATATCCGCTCTTTTTATACAGGCCTATAGCTTCAGGTTGCTTTTTGCCGGTCTCCAGCACGCAACGTGCATAGCCAAGCTCTTTCGCCCATTGCTCAAGATCGTCCAGCACCTTTGCTGCTATGCCTTTGCCGCGCATGGCAGGTGAAACAAACATCCTCTTTACCTCCATAGCACCTTCACCGTGAGGTTTAATAGCTCCACAGCCTACAGGAGTATCATTTTCATAGGCTACCACCACATTTTTAAGATTATCAATTTTATTGAACTGATGGTAAAAATCATGTTCTTCTCCATCGCGTACTTTCAGGTCTGCATCAAGTAGTTTGACGAGGGCCACAAAGTCTGCATTGGTTGAGTCTGTTCTTTTCAGGGTTATCATTGGTTTTTATTTTTATTCACCTCATAAAGCAATTCCACCACCCCGGAGGAATAAGCTGTGTTATCTTTCAGAACCAGGTGTCGCTCATCTGGTAATCCTTCAAAAATTTCTATGCCTCCCGGGATTACAATTGGCATAATGAACAAGCGAATTTCATCAATAAGATCGGCATTAAAAAGCAGAGTATTAACCTGTCCACCTCCTACCAACCATATACCTCCTCCTTTTTGTTGTTTTAGTTTTTCAACGAATTCAACATGGCCTTCTGTCACAAATTCTACGTGTTCTGTATTTGCAAGGCCTTTTTTCCTGGTGAGCACATAATTTTTCTTGCCGGCATAGGGAAAATCAACACCCCAGTTAATGACCTGTTCGTAGGTTTTATATCCCTGTATGGTGGTGTCTATGGAACTATAAAAATTATAGTATCCATAGTCACTCTTTTCAGGGTTGGGAATGGCATCCAGCCAGTCAACAGCACCATCAGGCCGGGCTATTTTCCCGTTGAGGCTGGAGGCGATGTAGAGGGTGAGTTTTCTCATATATCCGGGGATCAAAATTGAATAAACGTAAGCCACTCAATAAGGGTTAAGCCTCATTAAAGAACTTTTACCATCTATTCAATTCATATACCCGCAATCAGAGTCTAATACTATATCTATATTTGTCCGGTTCTCAATAAGACATAATAAACTCCACTCTACGGTTTTTTGATCTACCAGCTTTGGAGTCATTTGATTCGATCGGCTGGGTTTCTCCCTGTCCAATTGCTATTATTCTATCTTTAGCGATACCCTCTCCCACAAGGAGTGCCTTCACTACCTCAGCTCGCTGTATTGATAGCTTCATATTATAAGCTTCAGCCCCCAGTGCATCGGTGTGACCAATAATACTGACCTTCAAGTAAGGGTCTTGTTTTAGTATTTGTGCTAACTCTTGCAAATAAATTTTTGACTTGTCGTCAAGCTCACTACTTTCAAATCTGAAGTGAAAGCTTACCCTTGTTTTCTCTGGTATAAGTGGGGTACGGTCCAGCTTACCAGCCTTGGCACTTAAATCTACCGAATCCCGCTCCACTTTTTTATCGTCCTGAGGGCTTTCTTCCATCACATTTTCTATCTCCTGTCTTAAACTTTCCTTTTCAGATTCTTCCTGCTCATCCTTTTTAGGGTACCGTTCTTTTAGAGGTTTAGTCACTTTTTTTCCAATCTTTGAGCCACGACTTTTCCTGGGTTTTCTATTTCGGGTCTTGGTTCTTTTATACTTGTTTTTGCTTTTAACCAACGTTTTTATTTCAACTCCAAACTCAATTGCACCATTGTTTGCTATTTGTTTTGACAACGGAAAATCATAGCTAAAACCAACTTTGTAGTTTTCCTTCTCAAACTGGATACCGGCTATGCCATATTTACCCACTACGTATTTTGTTATAAGATGGACTTTACCACGGTGTTGGTTCAAATCCGACAGTTCATAGGTACTTACTGTTCCCAAATTGAGGGTGTTTTGCGCTGCCGCCCTTGTCAATAACATTTCAGGAAAAATACTTAGGGCATCTTTCTTATATATTTTTAATCCAAAACTGGCTATGGCAGTAGTTGAAAGGCTTGAGCCCTCAGAGAAAAAATTCTCTTCCGGCTTGTTGATATCAAAAAATGACAATCCCGCATAACCTAATTTATCACCTTTTCGATTGTTTATTTGCCAATGCAAACCTCCACTGAAAGTGAGTATGTTCCGATTCAGGTCAGCAATATTTTCACCCTGGCTCACACTTAGGTCAAATCCCCTCTCAGGTATATATTGAGACCCTGTATACAAGGCATCAAGGGAGAGTCTACGCGTTTGATAGAGGACTTTAACCCCAAGGCTCAGAGTTTGATTTCTACTAATGAATGTATTGATAGCCGAAGTAAATGCTACTTCATTGATCTTGAATATACCGGCTTCACCGGAACGATCATCAAGAAATGCCACTCCAATGCCACCCCACCGGCTTCCTCCATTTCTTCCTATCAGAGGATAATCCATGGATATAGCCGTACTCTTGATGGATAAGTCTTCTGCGACATTCTGATTCCGGTAAATAAGGTCTAGGTGTGCATAATCCGATGAAGCCACCAGTGCCGGGTTAATCCGTTGTGGCGCAAAATCATATTGAGAAAACTGAAAATACTGCGCCCGTGCCACCTGAGTGAATGTAATAATGGATATTATAAGCAGTAATAGTCGCAACATGTTTATCTCATTAAATGTACAGCACCTGACTCCCTGCCACCTAAAAGCAGTTTATTTCCGCTTGCCAGACTTCCTGAAACTTTCCAATAGTAAACCCCATTAGGTTGTGGTACTCCTTTGCTATCTCCATCCCACCCAACCACGGTGATATCTTCCGGGTTTTGCGTTTGAAATACAAGGTTGCCAGATCGATCATATACCCTAAAGTCAAAATCTTCGACGGTATTCAACCCGTAAATAAAAAGCCTGTCATTACTTCCATCATCATTAGGAGTAAACAGGTTAGGGATAAAAGCCTGGTCATCAACCAGTATTAGCACTGAGGCCGATGCCACACAACCAAGCGAGTCAACCACCTGTACCTGATACCGGGTTGTTTTTACCGGAGTAGCCAAAGGGTTGGGCACATCACTTCTGCTTAATCCTGCAGGAGGCGTCCATAAAAAACTTCCATTCCCGCTGACGTTTAGTTGTACTTTATCACCTTTAAGGATATGGTATTCGGTCTGAAGCAATTTCAAATCAGGATCACCAACCCATACCTGTACTGAATCGGTAATAGTACATTCATCTATAAAGGCTGTCAGATAGATAAGTTCGTTAGTATCAGCAGTAACCTGTAGTTCAGATTCCCGGGAAAGACCCCCTCTGACTGATGAAGTCCATTGAAGACTATCAAAATCTAAAGCAACTTCAAGTTCTATAAATTCTCCCGCACAAACTGTCAGTTCTTCCGGCAAATCAACTTCCTGAACATTAATAATCCATATCTGGCTTTGATTGCAGGAAGATGCATTGGGTACTGAGGAATACAGTGTATCTGTTTTTTCAAATTCGTGAACGAGTATATCAGCATACCCCAGAAAACCCTCATTGGCCGAAAACCAGGCTCCACCGGCAGGGCCAGAAATCTCAAGGGGTGTACCCGGGCAGGCATCCAGCGAACTAATGTTCATATTGTCGCAAACAACAAAAGTACCGCAAGCGATGAGTTGATTGCACAATGAAATACCGGGGCCTACCCCTGAATCCAACTCTACGACCCGGGCATAAAGTGCATTATCGATAGACTGTACTCCGTAAGTGTATGATCCGGCAGGAAGTTTTTTTATAGAAGTTTGTGGCAATAGACCTGCATTACCATGTGCTACCACTGACCTGAACGCATAATTATTTAAGTCAAAACCAGCAGACAAAAAATCAGGTGAGGTCAAATCATTACCAATAAAAACATCATAGCTGATACTTTCTTGAGCCGTATGGTCATCAGAGCTTGGTTGCCACACTATGTGAACATCATTCATGGTTACAAAGGCGACATTACCTGTAGGAACCGATGGGCCTGAATTCTTTGTGGGTGTTATATTTTTATACAACTTAACAGACGGAGTTCCTTCATGCTCAAATAGGGCTAAGTCCAGATCTCCATCCCTGTCATTATCACCAAATGACTGACTGTCAGCAGAGTTATTCGCAAAATTAAGATCAGCACGGACATAATGCCCGGTGTTGTTGCTTAATAATAAATAGTTTTCAACACTCCCGTCTTGTTGTTTTTCTTTAAAAGAAAGGTCACACTTACCGTCAGAATTTAGATCTGCAAGAAAAATAGCGTCAAAACGACGATCCTCCAGCGAGTCTAGAGGCATATCAGCTCCTTCACCTGTCCGCAGCCAACTTTTGGAGACATTTAACTGATCTTTGCCTGACACCAGCACATCAAACTGGCTGTCGTCATTAAAATCGGCATGCGCAAATCTTGCAGACTCCATAGCAGGCAACTCTTCTGTTGATGGTGTAAAGCCACCAGGCTCATTGTAAAGAAGCGTTGTCTTTGATATCCCGTTATAGCTACCAGCAATTAAAATGTCAAGTCTCCCATCAGTATTGGCATCATATATATGGATATCACCAATATCACCGGTTTGCCCTACATCAAAGGTTGACCATGCCTCTGCTTTATTATAGAGTATACGTAACACAGGATTAGATCCATCATTTCCGAAACAGATAATATCCTTCCTTCCATTATTATCCATATCATGCACCAGAATACCCTTAATTGTATCCAAAGTGCTTATAGTATTGGAGTATTCAAAGGTCATAGCTGACAATTGATAGTTGATTGCTATTTCCTGCCTGTTTGCATCAGGAAAAATGAAGTCCAATTTTCCATTGTTATCCATATCTGCAATAACAAAAGAATTCCCAACGCCCTCAGTAAACCGTAGGGTATCGCATAATTGGAATAAATCATTTTTAAGCTGTACAATTAACGGCTGATATATTCCGGCTTTTTCAGCAATTAGAACAAGGTCAAGGCTTCCGTCATGGTTCAGGTCTGCCCAGGCACCCTGGTGTATTTGATCATACCCAACCAACTCAAAAGTATCCTTAGCTATAAAGGTTGGTCCTTGTGCTTTAGCAGTAAGACTAACAGCGCATACCATCAGTGTACATAAATATATTTGCTTGAATGTTTTCATAATAATGTTCTTTAGTCATATTATCACCCTGATATTG
>NZ_SMLW01000316.1 GCF_009711405.1 Fulvivirga kasyanovii
CCTTATGTTATTTAATAATCAATAACGCCAACAAAGCAGAGCCAATAAAAAGATATAGCCATGTGCGACGAGAAATTTTTTAATGGACTTCAGCGCCGAACTGATGTGGTATTCTACTGTTTTTTGAGAGACATTTAACTTCTCTGCAATTTCGCTGTACGACAACCCGGCATTACGACTAAAGCAAAAAATTAATGAGGTCTGGGCAGGCAGAGATTTAATTGCTTTTCCAATCAGTGCAGGCAATTCATCTGACTCGAGGTGGTTAGGGTGAACCCATAAATGTTGCATGTCATCTTCATTGCCGGTAATCCTGCTTTGCTGATGAACTTTGCTCCTTACAAAGTTGATGCATTTGTTTTTAACCGCTCTATACAAGTAAGCTTCTACGGAACTTTTGATATCAATTGAATGTCTGTTTTGCCACAGGTAGACAAAAATATCCTGCACAATCTCCTCTGCCACCATGGAGTCTGCCGTCAGCCGGAGTGCAAATCTAGTCAAGTCAGTATAGAAAGAGTCAAAAAGTTCCTTCAGCGCCGATTTGTTGTCGTCCCTTAGTTTCCACAGGAATTCCTGATCCATTATGAAATAGTTTCAAGATAAATTCGGTATGGGGTGCCGACATTACAAATTTTGGGAATGCAATATAGTGTTTAAACATGTTTTTTCCTACTGATTTCTCTCTACACTACTTAACTGAGGCTAAATATACACAATAGGACGAGTTTAAAATTCCATTGTCTTAACGGCAGGCTGCTTCTAAAGAAAGGTTGACTGAGTCAGGAGATATTCGTAATGAATCTTTCAAAACCAGATAAACTCAGCAAGGCGCCTTAACCTGATGTGAAGAAAAGTTCCCCCGAAAAAGCGGCAATCAACATTAGAAGCTGAAAACCAGTGGAGCAAAATGGGTCGAAAAATTTGTTTCTCCACGGAAATTCCGTCTGACCCGGTAACACTATTATCCGGCCCAGCCTTCCCTGTCGAGGCTTCTGTATTGGATAGCCTCAGCCAAATGTTCAATTTTAATTTCGTCTGAACCGGCCAGGTCAGCAATCGTTCTTGATACTTTTAGGATTCTATCATAAGCACGGGCAGAGAGGCCCAATTTCTCCATAGCTGTTTTTAACAGGGTTTTACCTGCTTCATTGATCGCACATACTTCTTTCACCCTGTGGGAGGGCATCATGGCATTGGAATGTATTGAAGCATTGTCTTTAAAGCGCTCTGCTTGTTTTTCCCGGGCTTTTATTACTCTTTCCCTTATCTCTGCACTGCTCTCGGTTTTTCTGTTCGCTGTCATTTCGTCAAACGATACCGGAGTAACTTCTACGTGAAGGTCTATCCTGTCCAGCAGCGGCCCGCTTACTTTGCTCAGGTATCGCTGTACCACACCGGGAGCACATACACATTCCTTTTCGGGGTGATTGTAATAGCCACAGGGGCATGGGTTCATACTGGCAATGAGCATGAAGTTAGCAGGGTAATCCAATGATATTCTTGCTCTGGAGATCGTTACTTTTCTTTCCTCCATCGGCTGACGCATCACCTCCAGTACCGTTCTTTTAAACTCGGGAAGTTCATCCAAAAACAGTACACCGTTATGCGACAAAGATATCTCCCCGGGTTGTGGATTACCTCCGCCACCTACCAAGGCAACATCACTGATTGTGTGGTGTGGAGATCGGTAAGGACGGGTGGATATCAATGAGGAATCGGACCCCATCTTACCGGCAACCGAATGTATCTTAGTAGTTTCCAGCGCCTCATAAAGAGACAGTGGCGGTAAAATAGAAGAAAGTCGTTTGGCAAGCATGGTTTTCCCTGCTCCCGGAGGCCCTATCATGATCACATTATGCCCACCGGCTGCCGCAATTTCTAAAGCCCTTTTTATATTTTCCTGCCCCTGAACATCCTTAAAATCTACATCGTAGTTGTTGAGCTCTGCCATGAACACATCACGGGTATCCACTTCCAAGGGTTCAATTTCCCTTTCACCTTCAAAAAACTCAACGGCCTCGTTAATGTTGCTAACACCAATTACATCAATGTCATTAACTATAGCGGCCTCTTTGGCGTTTTCTTTGGGCAGCACCAAGCCCTTAAATTTATTCTTTCTGGCCTCAATAGCGATTGGCAGTACGCCTTTGATAGGCCTTAGCGTACCATCAAGAGATAGCTCTCCCATGATCATATACTGATCAAGTTTTTCTGCAATAGTCTGACTGGAAGCCTTCAGAATACATAGGGCTATAGGCAAATCGTAGGCGCTCCCCTCCTTCCGGATATCGGCAGGAGCAAGATTAACCACCACCTTGATACGTGGCATTCTAAAGCCCATGTTTTTGATCGCTGACTCTACCCGATGTTCGCTTTCTTTAACGGCACTATCAGGCAAGCCACTCATATGAAACTTAGTACCTTTTCCTACATTAACTTCAATAGTAATTACCTTGGCATCTACGCCATAAACGGCGGCCCCAAAAGTTTTTGCCAGCATTCTATAAATAAGATTTTTCGATCAATAAAATTATAATGTGGATGACTTTGATGTGGATTTCCTGGATACGATCGGCATAACCAAAGTGGGGCACTCTGATCTCAACATCAGCCAGCTCAGCCAGCTCTCCTCCGCCGTTACCTGTAAGGGCTACTACTTTAGCCCCCTTCTTTCTGGCTGCCTTCGCAGCTTCTATTACATTTTTAGATTTTCCACTGGTACTAATGGCCAGTAAAACATCATTTTCCGTGGCAAAAGCTTCGGTAAACCGTGAAAAGACCCGTTCATAGCCATAGTCATTGCCAACGCAAGATATATAACTGGGATCTGAAATGGCTACTGCAGGAAGTGGGGCGCGTTCATCTCTGAACCTTCCTGTAAGCTCTTCAGCAAAGTGCATAGCGTCGCAATGAGAACCTCCATTACCGCAGGATATGGCCTTACCACCATTTTTAAACGCAGTAACAAAAAGGTCAACGGCAGCAGTGATCTGCTTTAAACTATCCGGGTCTGTTAAAAATTTATCAAGTACATCAGAAGCTTGAAGCAGCTCCTGCTTTATCAACTTGTAATTATCCATGCTAAAAAGGTTATTCCTGGTCTTCGTTCTGTTCTTTCTTCGTCAATTCTTTCTGGGAAGGAGTGGATTTGGTGGCTTCCTGCAGGTCAAACATCTTCGCTTTTAATGAATTCACCTCATGCTCAAGCCTTTCCCGTTCCTTTTTATGGTTCCTGACCTCCATGGTAATCAGCATTATATCTATAAAAAACAATACCAGACCAGCTATTGCCACATAGATCATGAGGTCCATTCTGACCCGAAGCTTCAAAAGGAATTCAAAGTCTTCGGATTTGTAATTCACATAAATAGACACCAATAAAAGGCCAATATGAAACAGGAAATAAATAATATAAAAAATGGACCTTGGTTTTCTCATAAAACTCTTCTTTTAGACAACTGGCAATATAGCATGAAGCATGAATTCATTGTAATTAAAAGTAATAAAATTTATTAAGTATTCTGCATCACATTTAATTTTTTGTATAAGCCTTCACGAGCCACCAATTCGTCATGCGTACCTCTTTCTACTACCTCCCCTGATTGTATAACAAGTATCTCGTCTGCATGTTGTATTGTGCTCAGGCGATGTGCTATCACCACCGAAGTCCTGTTCTTCATCAGGTTTGACAAAGCCTCCTGAACCAGCTTCTCAGACTCCGAATCCAACGCTGATGTAGCCTCATCAAGGATGAGTACCGGAGGGTTTTTCATTACGGCCCTGGCAATACTTATTCTCTGCCGCTGCCCTCCCGAGAGCTTCATGCCTCTGTCACCGATGTTGGTTTCATAGCCATTTTCCATTTCCATGATAAAACTGTGGGCATTGGCAATTTTTGCTGCATTGATCACCTTTTCGCGATCCGCATTCTCAATACCGAATGCGATATTGTTGAAGATAGTATCATTGAAGAGGATGGATTCCTGGGCTACTATACCCATTAATTTCCTTACAGATTCAATATCATAGTCCCTGATATCAACACCATCAATTTTTACGGCTCCTTCTGTAGGATCATAAAACCTTGGGATAAGGTCGGCAAGGGTGGATTTACCACCACCGGAAGGGCCTACCAGTGCTATGGTTTTTCCTTTTTCAACAGTGAAAGAAATATCTTTCAGCACTTTTTCCTTGTCATAAGCAAAACTGACGTGGTCAAAAGTGATTTTTTCCTTAAACTCTTTGATCTCAATGGCATCCGGTTTATTGACAATGGCCGGAGTGGAGTCTACTACTTTGAAAATCCGCTCGGCAGACGCAATGCCTTTGTGCAACCCTGATATACCGGCGGCGAATGCCTTGCCCGGAGAGATTATTTGAGAGAAAATAGCCAGATAAGCGATAAACTGCGGACCATTTAAGCTGCCATCAGCAGAAAGCACCAGGGAGCCACCATAATAAATGATGATACAAACAATAGCCACTCCCAAAAACTCAGATACCGGCGAGCCCAATTCCCTCTTGTAGGAGTATGACAGGTTCACCTTTCTATAGTAGTCCGTTTCCTGATCAATTTTATCGGTCACATATTTACGGGCATTAAAAGCCTTTACAATACGCATTCCTCCTAGGGTCTCATCAAGTATATTCACTATCCGCCCGAGTGATTCCTGGCTTTGAACAGCCCTTTTCTTCAACCTTCTTACAATTTCAGCCAATGCACCTCCGGTAATGGGCAGGACCAATATGGTGAATATTGTAAGCTTGGCAGAGATCGTAAACAGGAAAATAAAATAGATAATAATAGTAACCGGCTCCCTGAAAAGCGCTTTGGGGCTACTCAGAATGGAAGCTTCAACTTCCTGCACATCATTGGTGATCCGGGACATCAGGTCACCTTTCCTTTCATTGGTAAAATACCCCAGATGCATGGACGCAACACGATTATAAATATCCATCCGAAGATATTTGACCACATCAAGCCTTATTTTGGTTACTATAATGGTCGCCAGGTACCTGAATATGTTGGTAATAAAGACTGATACTATAACTATAATACACACAAACAAGAGGGCTTCCTGCTTACCATGTTGCTCGATGATATTGCCAAAAGTATAGTAAAAATAGTCTACAATATAGTCAGTGCTCAACTCGAATTTCCCCGGATCAACCACTTCTTTGGCATCTTCTGTTTCAAACAAAACGCTCAGCAAAGGGATGAGAAGCGTAAAATTGATAGCACTAAAAACTACTGCCAATAAAATATAGGCCGCATACTGAGGCAAAAATGCCCCCAGGTTGCGTCCGTACCTGAATACTCTAAAAAATGTTTTCATTAATTATTTTCCCATTCCGAAGACCCATCATCACAAGCCAGATCTTTCTTCAAAATTATCAGTATACTTTGTTTCTTTAAACCGGTTTC
>NZ_SMLW01000360.1 GCF_009711405.1 Fulvivirga kasyanovii
TAACCACTGCTGAGGATCCAGTGCCGTTACACTTTTTCTTACCTCAAACTTGAGCTCAGAAACACCGTCTTTATTGGTCAGGATCTCTCCAAGTTCCTGCCCTGTGGTTACTTTCTGTCCTGTTTTCACCAGTACGTCCTTTAGGCCTGCATATACGGTATAATAATCACCATGATTGATCACTACTGTATTGCCAACCAGCGGAATAAAGGCTACAGTTCTAACCTCTCCATTAAATATGGCTTTTACTTTTTCCTTCTCTTTGGTTTGAATATTTATGCCTGTGCTTTGTACTACTATACCTTTCAGCACCGGGTGGTTATGTCTTCCGAATTTTTGGGACACGAACCCTGAGACCGGCCAGGGAAGTTTTGATTTGTTATCGGCAAACTCGTTAGACAGCTTAACACTGGCATCCGTTACTGTTTTTTCAGCTTTCCGTGCTTTTTCCAGTTCTTCTTTGATCAGATCATTGATCAGTTTATCAAGCTTGGCCACTGCCTCTCTACGTTCTTCAAGGTCTTGCTTTAAACTCTTTTCCTGCTGTTGCAGGTTCTGCACAAGCTGGTTTTGATTCTGTTTTAAGCTAAACAGGCTTTTGTTTTCTTCGAGCTGTTCTGCTAAAAGAATGTTCTTCTCAGACATTTTACTTTCGATCAGCAGTATTTGCGAACTGAGCGTTTCCTGAACCTTACTGATCTGCTCAGCTTGTTTTTTACGAGCTTTGCCATACTGGTCCATGTATTGCAGTCGCATCAAAAACTGGTTGAATGATTTGGCTGAAAAAATAAAGGTAAGCTTGTTGAATCCACTGTTGGCTTTATGAGCTGCGTAAACCATGGATGCATATTCCTTTTTCAATTGCTTCACATCATCTTCCAGAGATGCAATAATTTGATTATTCTCCTCAATCTCTTCATTCAGCAGGTTGATCTCTTTGCGTATCGACCCTATAAGGTCTTCCTGGGTCTTGATCCTCTGGTTGAGGGCATTTAATTGTCCGAGGGTATTTTTCTTCTTTCCGGCAGTTTCAGCAAGGATCTTCTCCGCTTCCTGTATTTTTCTCAGGTTTTCCTGCTTCTCTTTTTGGAGCTGGGCTTTGGATTTTTGAGCAATGGAGGTGGAAGTGCTAAAAAGTAATAAGAGGAGAAGTATTCCAAAAATTCTTTTACTTGCGCTCATATTTTTTTGGAACGTTAAAAGGGAACTTCAGTTCCTTGTCTTCAATTTCGGCCTTGTTATACTCTAGCTCAATTACAGTATTGAGAGTGCCCGACTTACCCTTGTAAAATAATGAAATTATCTCTGAAAAAGGAAATGCATGAGAGCCAACCATTTGAAAATCATAGTAGCGGATGACAGCCGAATTTTTAGAAGGCTTTTCAAGCATTTCAACACGCTCTATCTTCATGGTTTTAGGGTTTACATAATTGTGGAGGCTAACCGAGCCTGATTGCTGCTTAAGGATATAAAAACTTTCATCTTTGACTACCTCGTCGGTGCGGGTCCTGTTTACCAACAAATTACCTAGTGCAGCCGCCTGAATAGCATCATAATTAACATCAAAATTAAATTGCTTGCTCAGTGAATCGTAATTGAAAACATAGTATTCTTTTTTTACCATGTTGATGATTGTAATGGAATCTTTACTGATCAGACAACGCGCCCCTTGAATACCTACTGATGAAAAGGCTATCCATATAACGCTGTCTTTCTTGATCCTTATATTAGCTTTGGCTTTTATATCAAGTTCGTCGTCTTTATAATTGATCTTGGCTTTGCCTGAAAAATATTCAAAGTCCACCTGCTGAACATCAAGCTTATTTTTATCCAGGAAATTCCAGTTAACGCCCGACAGGCGTTTGCTACATGAAGAGGATATTACCAACAGTATGCAGGTGATAAAGAGGGCTGTTTGTTTATTCATAAAGTTTACGGTCAGCTATCTTTTTGTCTATCAATTCGGATTTGGGATTAAGGCCTTTAGCAACTTGCCATTGCTTTACGGCTGCATCTATATTGCCTAATTTATACAGAATATCCCCGTAATGCTCATAATGTATCGCAGATGCGTCACCTGTTGAAATGGCATGTTCTATAACCTTTTTGGCCTCTTTATACTTTCCTCTCATATATAGCACCCATGCATAGGTATCTAAAAAAGTAGCATTATCAGGGTTGTCTTTTACAGTTTTGGCTGACATTTTCTCAGCTTTTTCAAGATCATCTTTTCGCAATGCCAGATAGTAGCTGTAGTTGTTCAATACAGCATAGTTATTGGGATCATAATCCAGGGCAGCGTCAAAGGCTTTGGCTGATTTTTCATAGTCCTTGCTGCCATTATAGGCATCGCCCAGCATACTGTTAAAAGCATTGACCAGGGCAAGGTTTGCTGATGATAATCTCTTTCCATGCTCCAAGGCTGCAACAGCCTCTTCATAATGTCGTTTCTGCAGGTGCGCTATACCATTAAAATAGTACAGAGATCCCTGATTAGGAAAAAGCTCAAGGGCTTTGTCAGAGATCAGTAGTACGCTATCCATTTGGTTTAATTCGGTAAGTATCTGGAGGGAGTTTTGCCAAACTGCAAAGTTTGATCCGTCTAGTTCCAGTGAACGCAGATACTGGTCCTTGGCCTGTCGGTTTTTCCCAACTGCCTGTAGTAAATCTGCATAAATCGTATAAGCGTCCGCCACATCAGGATGCGCTTCCACTAATACTTTGGCCAGCTTTAATCCAAACTTATTTAAATCTTCCGGCGTTAGTTCAACTCTGTACTCAGCCAGAAGCTGAATTTTGTTATCTATACTCAGATCAGGATTCTTAAACGCCAGCTCTATATTTTTAATAGCTTCTTCAACATTGCCCTTCTTCCGCTGTAGTTCAGATAGTACAAGTAGCGACTGTGTAGCTTCAGGGTGATCTTTGATAAAAATTTTCAGGTATACGATTGCCTCGTCATTCTGGTCATTCGATATCAATATTTCAGCCTGCTTTAAAATATAAGCTTCCTCTTCAGGGTATGCTTCTATCAATCGCCTGCCTTCTTCCAGAGCCTTTTGAAGATTGTTGTTTTGCAGGTAGATTTTTTGTTTCTGAGTTATGATCTCTTCCGAAATACCGTAAGCAGCCTCTATTTTATTATAGGTAGACAGGGCATCATCATACCTTTGCTGATAGATATATATGGCAGCCAACTCAAAGAGATACTGATCAGTATTATCAAGCCTGCCGATCATTTCTTCGTAGGTAACTGCAGCACGGCTGAAATCACCAAGCTGGGTATAGATGTCTGCGGCAAGCACATAAAAATACTTGTTATCCTGATCTAGCCTAAGCGCTTCCTTAATGTGGGCGAGGGCTTTTTCCATCTCATTGCCCTGTGCCAGTATTTGCGCTATCTTATAATGGATAGTGGCATTGTCAGGTGCTACCTCAAGGGATTTTTGAAAAAGAACGAGGGCTTTAGCATAATCTTCCAGAATGAAATACTTTTCACCTTCGGTAAAATAGAATTCAGCCTCCCTTAATTTGGAGTCGGAAATTTCACTTTTATTTTTTGTCTTTTGGCCAGATACATCATGTATAGATATTACTGAAATTAAAGAGCAAAAAATGATTGCGATATAATGTTTGCTAAAACCCATCAAAAAAATTAACAATGATTACTGTACGGAGTTATAATCCCCCAGGCTCAGATCATCAGATTTACCTTCAAAACTAACGAAATTTCCCAATATCGAGTTTTTGAAGTTAGCGTTGTTCACTTCGCTATTTGTCTGAATGATAGAGTTTTGGATGACAGAACTCTTGATTATAGTATTTTCACCTATCGAAACGTGAGGACCAATGACAGAGTTCTCTAAAATCACGTTTTCTCCTATAAATACAGGTGGGATAATTACGGAATTTTTCTTTTGAACGGTTTTGGCTACTAAATCGGAGTCTTTAATGAACTCAAGATATCTTTTGTTGGTGTAAACTGTAGCATCTTTATTTCCACAATCCAACCATTCAGATACCTGACCGGGGCTAAATTTGGCACCCTTCTTTTTCATGTTCTCCAGTGCATTCGTCAACTGGAATTCGCCTTTATCCTTAATATTATTATCGATCAGGTACTGCATTTCTTTTTTAAGGAATTCACCATCTTTAAAATAGTAAATACCAATGATGGCGAGGTCAGAAACAAAAGTCTCGGGTTTTTCAACAAAGTCAGTGATGATTTGATCTTCATCTACTTTGATCACGCCAAAAGCCGAAGGATCATCCACCTGCTGTACCCAAATAATACCATCTTTGGAGGCATCCATTTTAAAGTCGGCCCTGAAAAGAGTATCCGCAAAGGCCACAATTACATTGCCGGCCAAAAGCTCCTGAGCACATAAAATTGCATGCGCAGTGCCGAGTTTTTCATCCTGATAGTAGATATGGCCTTCACCACCTACAGAACTGGCTATTTTTTTTAGATCTTCCTCCACTTCGGAGCCAAAATCCCTGCCTATAATGAAACCAATTTTATCGATGGAAGTATTGCATACCTTTGCTATATCCTCTACCAGACGCTGAACGATGGGCTTGCCAGCGATAGGCATTAGTGGTTTGGGAACTGTTAATGTATGAGGGCGTAATCTTGTGCCCCGTCCGGCCATAGGTATTATTATATTCATTGTGAAATATCTCAGTTTAAGTATGTTCTAAAAAGTTTTACTAAGGAAGCAAAACTAATGAATTAACTTCTATTTTTTAATTAAACGCGGCTTTTCCAGAAGGTAGATGGCCGCAACAATGACGAGGGAAATTGCAATGCGGATAGTGCTATCTATCAAGAAATCACCATATTCGACTGACATTGACAGTGCTATTAGAATACAGGTGATCAGGAAATAAGGGAATAATATTTTAAAATTATAAGGGATAGGATAGTGTTTCTGCCCCCAAATATAGCAAATAAGGGTCATGCAGCCATAGCATAGTACTGAGGTAATGGCACAACCCAGGTAGCCAATATAAGGAATAAGCAGAAAGTTTCCGGCAATGGTCACAAGTGCACCGATTATGCTGAAATACATGCCATAAGCTGTTTTGTCTGTTAGCTTAAACCATATACTCAGATTCATGTAAATGCCATAGAAGAACTTTCCAAGGAGTAATATAGGTACAAGGTACAGGGCCATCCTGTATTCGGGATTGCGAAGGAATATAAAGCCGATAAGATCAACATTGATACTAACAAGTAGGAGTATCAACAGGCTCAATATCACAAAATAGTGCATGACACGGGCAAAGAGATCAGGGGCATCGGGATCCTTCGCATTGCTAAAAAAGAATGGTTCGCCTGCGTAGCGAAATGCCTGGATGGCCAGCATCATAAAAATACTTAACTTAAATGTTTGCCCATAGACTCCCACCGCGCCGGTACTTGAAAGATCTTCATAGAAATCGTCCGGAAGCAATTGTTCCAAAAGAATTTTATCCAACTGTTCATTAAACATACCCGCTACCCCGGTAACTAAAATTGGAAAGGCATAAATAAGAATTGGCTTGAGCTTATCCCAATCCAGTCTAATCCTGATTTTGGAGATTGACCTCCAAAGCATAGGAATCAGCAGGGCGTTGGCTATTAAATTGGCCAGAAATATATACCCAATGCCTAAGTCGTTGCTGTAAATAGAATCCAGGAATTGGTACCCGGGCCATTGGTTGGAAATCATAAATGGGATGGCCATGAGAAACAGCACCTGAAGGCCGACATTGATAATAATGTTCAGCATTTTTGCAGTGGCAAATAACCGGGCTTTATTTTCAAGTCTTAATCTGGCAAATGGGATGGACAATATACTGTCTATCCATAGAATTATTGCCAGCCATATTATTAACGTTGATGCATTGGGATATCCGGCTGCTACTGCCAGCTCGGAGGCAAACAGTATGATAAAGGCGGAAAGTAATGTGCTCACCACTGCAACCGCAGTGGAGGTAGCATTGAAGGTGTCTGATAGCTTATCTTTGGTGGCAAAGCGGAAAAAGGCTGTCTCCATGCCGAAGGTGTAAATTACCATCAGTATGGCTACATAGGCATATAGACCTGTAACAACACCAAGATCCTCGGAGTCTGGGAATACCTGGGTATGAAGAGGTACCAGAGCATAGTTGAGAAGCCTGCCTAGAATACTGCTAATGCCATAAACAGCGGTTTGACTCGCCAGACTTCTCAGCTTACCCATTGAGTACCGGATTACTCGCCTTTAAATTCAGGTTTCCTTTTTTCAATAAAGGCTTTGGTGCCTTCATGAAAATCTTCGGTTTTTGTGCAGTTAGAAAAGAAGTTAGCCTCGGTCTGGAAACCATTTTCTTCGGAAGAGTAATATGCGTTAACACAGTTGATCACCATGCCGACTGCCAGAGGAGCTTTTGAAATGATCTTGCTCATGATCTTATTGCTTAGCTCCATCAACTCCTCTTTGGTTTCCACAACATGGTTTACCAGTCCAATGTTTTTAGCGTCTTGGGCGGTGATCATGTCACCAGTAGTCATTAGTTCCAGAGCTTTACCCTTACCAACAAGCTGCGTGAGTCTTTGAGTACCGCCATAACCGGGAATGATACCCAGGTTTACCTCAGGCTGGCCGAATTTTGCGTTTTCTGAGGCTATGCGTATATGGCACGCCATGGCTAGCTCACATCCACCACCTAAGGCAAACCCATTGATAGCCGCAATTATGGGCTTTTCACATTGCTCGATCAGTGAAAATACTTCCTGGCCATTTTCAGCAAATTTTCTGGCGTTAAGCTCATTAAGCTCAGCGATTTCTTTGATATCAGCACCAGCTACAAAGGATTTGCTGCCTTCGCCGGTAATGATACACCCTTTAATCTCTTTATTATCATACACATCCTGAATAGCGGTTCTAAGCTCTTCAATAGTGGAAGCATTCAGTGCATTCAGATGCTCGGGTCTTGATATGGTAAGAGTGAGAATCCCGTTGCGAATTTCCTCAGTCAGATTTTGATATAAGCTCATAAAATTTCTTTCGACTAATGTGGCTTC
>NZ_SMLW01000408.1 GCF_009711405.1 Fulvivirga kasyanovii
CATCACCGGCTGTATCAATACCGAATCCTATACCCTTGCTGATGACAGCGAATTGCCGATAGTGACTCTGAGCAAAGTTGATAATACCATATGCGATAGCGGTATCGGTTTTAATGGGTCAGTTACAGCTTCTGTCACTTATAAAGGAAGCGGTGTAACATTGCCGGATGCCAATTATGTGTTTATCTGGCACGATGGCGCCTCTACTACCGATCCTGTTATCGCTGTCGGAGACAATACAGATGAAGTATTGGCTGGTCTCGAAGGAGGATTTTATACCGTCACGGTTAACAATGTTACGTTAGGCTGTACCTCCGATCCCGTTACAATTGAAGTAGTGGACGATCAATACTTCCCCGACATTAGTATCACTATAACCCCTCAGACCTATTGCGTTGGCTTGAGTGGAGAGCTATTAGCAACCATTGACGAGACTTCAATAGGTGGAGGTAATCCTGCTGATCCTAATGATTATTCTTTCACCTGGTACGAGTATGATAATGCAACGAATACATCAACAGCTCTTGGAGTAGGTGTTGTCGGTGGAGTTAACGGGGAAGCTGTAACACAACTTCCGGAAGGATATTACCGATTAGAGGTTGTAAGGACTTCAACAGGCTGTATCAACAATGAAATAGTATTCCTGCCTGAAAACATTACAATACCAGATGTCACTTTGACAAAAGTTAGTGATCTGACTACTTGCGGCAGCCCGAACGGTGCGTTACAGGCCGATGTAGGAGGTGTTGAGGCAGGCTATACCTTCCATTGGTATAATGATGGTGATGCAGTGGACGAAAATTTTGTAATCGCCAATGCCGATGTAGTGAACGTAGATAATGGTTCTTATACCGGACTGATACCGGGAGATTATACGGTAGTGGCTGTTAATAACACCACGGGTTGTATTTCTCCGATGCAAACGGAGAGGGTGCTGAATGCCACGAATGCCATTTCAATCAATGTGAACTTCGATATTTTACCTACGGATTGTAACATCGGTAATGGCCAAATGACTGCAACACCGACGGTGGCCTTAACGGTAACGGATCCTGATACAGATTTCACCTACGAATGGTTTGAAGGAGGACCTACGAATACAGATCCGGTAGACTTCTTTACAAACCCTCCAACTTTTGGCGCGGCAGCTTTTGCCAGTACAAGAACCATAGGAGGTTTGACATCAGGTACATTTACTGTGGTGGTAACTTACAATGCCACCGGGTGTAGTGAATTGAGGACTATATTCCTGCCGTTTATTGATTCTCCTGAAATTACAGCAACAGTTGAAAATTCAACAGAATGCCCTTACACCAGTGGAAACGGAGAGGTAACCATAGATATTGATGCATCCGGTATTACGGCGCTGCCTCCTGCGGGTGATCCCAGCGGAGCCATTGACAATGATAACTTCACATTGAATTTATATTCAGGAGCTAATGCTGATGTGTTGATTGCCGGACCAACCGACCTTGATCCGCCAACATACCCAGCCAACGGACCCGTTACAGTTGCCACAGGCCTGGCTCCCGGGTTTTACACCATTGAGTTGATTGAAGATTACACGGGAAACAACTGTAGTGTATTTGAGGTGGTCGAGGTGGCTATTGATGCCCTTCCTCCAATAGTCTCCCTGGTTGGAACCGTAAGTTCAAATACTGCCTGTGATCTTAATCAGGCAGACGGTGAATTTACAGTCGACGTAGCAAAAGACCCTGATGATAACGCTGTCGGTACTACGTACACCTTGGATATTTCACCAGACCCTACCAGTAGCTATCCTATTGTAGGGCAACCTGTGGGTGCATACTCATTTACACAATTGCCGCCTGATACCTATACTGTTACGGTTACAGCATCAACAGGCTGTTCTACTACCAGGAACTTTACGGTGCCTGATGCACCTACGGTATCAGAAATTGTAGATGGTGATGTGATCATTACTGCTGCGGATCTTTGTACTCCTTCGGGAAGCATAGAGATCACCAATATCAACCTGATTGGTGTTGGCCCGGACAACCTGGATGATTTTGAGTTTACCTGGTATGACGATGCAGGCCTGACCAATATTGTTTTCCAGGCCCAGGGAGATGCTACCGCGACCAATGGAGGTGAAGTGCTTGACAATGTGAACTATGCCGGCATGGGGCCGGGTACCTATTGGGTGGTTGCTCAGAAGACCACCGGTGTTGGTGCAGGCTGTTTCAGTGCGCCATTCCAGTCTATTGTTCCGGATGTAAGTGTAGATCCTGAGATCAGTTTGCAGGCATTTTCAAATACCTCATGTACTGATCTGGCACCGGAAGGAAGTATAACCATTGATGTAACAACAGCTTCCGGCCCCGGGGCAGGAGGGACATACACCTATAACATTACAGGGCCGGCTGGTTATAACAATGTGTTAAACGCCCAAAGTGGTGTTGGAAATACAGTGACAGGTCTTGATGATGGTACTTATACAATAGTAGCAACTAACGAAACTACAGGCTGTTCGGTAACAGGAGTAATAACTGTTCCTGTAAATGAGACACCTATTATTATTACCGCAGCCATTGCAACCGACCAGGAGCTTTGTACTCCTGATGGCAGAGCTGAGGTCACCGGGGTTTCCATAGATGGAGGCGTTACCAACCGACCGTTGAATGAGTTTGAGTTTACCTGGTTCAAGGATGATCCCAATGGCACACCACTCGTTGACGGAGGAGCTGTAACTATAACCGATCCGTTTGTTGATATTACCAACTACCCGTCAATTGAAGCTGGTACTTATTATGTGGTGGCAACACGTTTGACAGGCTTTTCACCGGGGGCAGGTTGTTCTTCACCTCCGGCCAGGGTAGATATTTTTGATGTTCATGTTAATCCGCAGATAAGTCTTGAGCCTTTTGCCAATACTTCATGTAACACTGATTTTGAAGGAAGCATAACTATAGATGCTTCAACACCGTCGGGACCGGGGGTAGGGGCTACTTACACTTATGATATTACGGGGCCTAACGGCTATGCAGCTACATTAAATGCTCAAACCGGTGCCGCCAATAATGTGCCGGACCTGGAGGATGGTACCTATACGGTTATCGCTACAAATGAAGTAACCGGGTGTACAGTTACAGGGACAGTGACTATACCGAAAAACCAGACCCCGATAATAATAACTGCCGCGGCCGGGATCGACCAGGAATTATGTTCGCCGGATGGCCGGGCAGAAGTGACAGGCGTATCCATTGACGGAGGGGTATCCACACGACCTCTGGGCGAGTTTGAATTCAGGTGGTTTAAAGATGACCCGAACAGTACTGCGCTTGTTGATGGTGGAGCCGTTACTATTACGGATTCCTTCATAGATATTACTAATTATCCATCAATAGAGGCAGGCACCTACTATGTTGTGGCTATTCGTTTGCCGGGTAACGTGCCAGGAGCCGGCTGCGTATCTCCACCGGCACGGGTTGAAATTTTGGATAGTCATGTTAATCCGAATATTTCCTTGCAGGCTTTTGCCAATACCTCATGTAATACTGATTTTGAAGGAAGCATAACAATCAATGCTTCAACACCTTCGGGGCCTGGTGTAGGGGCAACTTACACTTATGATATTACAGGGCCCAATGGCTATGCCAATACCCTGAATGCGCAAACCGGGGTCTCCAATAATGTGCCAAATCTTGAAGATGGCACCTATACAGTAATAGCGACTAATGAAGTTACAAGCTGTATCGTTACCGGAACTGTAACTATTCTTAAAAATGAAACACCGATAATTATTACTGCTGCAGCAGGAATAGACCAGGAGCTATGTTCGCCGGATGGAAGGGCAGAGGTAACCGGTGTGTCTATAGATGGAGGTGCAACCAATCAACCATTGAGCGAGTTCGAATTCAGGTGGTTTAAGGACGATCCTAACAGCACTGCTTTGGTGGATGGTGGAGCAGTTACTATTACTGATCCTTTCATTGACATTACTAACTATCCAACCATAGAAGCAGGAACTTACTATGTGGTGGCTATTCGTTTGCCCGGCAATGTGCCGGGAGCGGGTTGCGAGTCTCCACCGGCAAGAGTAGATATTCTGGATAGCCATGTTAATCCTCAGATAGCATTACAAGGGTTTGCCAATACCTCTTGTACCTCTGATTATGAAGGTAGTATCATTATAGATATGACAACACCATCCGGTCCGGGAGTTGGAGCAACTTATACCTACGACATTACAGGCCCGGATGGCTATGCTAACTTGTTAAATGCCCAGACCGGCAATGCCAATAGTATCACCAGCTTGAAAGAAGGCACCTATACAATCATCGCTACCAATGAGATAACTTCATGTGAGGTTACCGGTTCTATCACGCTGTTGACCAGTCAGACACCGATCATTGTTACCAGTGCGGTGGCTATCGACCAGCAGCTATGCACTCCTGATGGAAGAATAGATGTTACCGGTGTTTCTATTGATGGCGGTACTACCACAAGGCCTTTGAATGAGTTTGAGTTTACGTGGTACAAAGATGATCCTGCCAGTGCTCCTTTGGTGGATGGAGCCAGTGCTGAGATAAAGGATACTTTCCTTGATATTTCCAACTACCCTTCCATTGAAGCTGGAGTTTATTATGTAGTGGCTACACGTTTGCCTGGTTTTACTCCGGGGGCCGGGTGCTCTTCGCCACCTGCCAGAGTGGAAATTATAGATTCACACGTCAATCCGCAGGTAACACTGTCTGCGACTTCGAATACGGCCTGCGATGGTAATTTTGATGGTACACTGACAATAAATGTATCAGATCCTTCCGGGCCAGGAGTAGGAGCAACCTATGCATATGACGTGACTCACGACGGTAGTCCATTTACTAATTCGACGGGTAATTCCGGTGTTGGTAATACCTTAACAGACCTTGAAGAGGGCATATATGTGGTAATTGCTACCAATGAGACAACAGGTTGTAGTTCTACAGCTACAAAAACGATTGAGCATAAACCACAACCAGTGGATGTGGTAACTGTTGACCATGAAGACCAGGATATATGCTACCCGGATGGCAGGATAGAGGTGACCGTAACAAGTCCTACGGCTCCGGCAAATTATACATATGAATGGTATTTTGATGATATTTCTTCCGGTGCACTGACAGATCAGTTTGGAACGATCATATCGGGGGCTGTTTTAGAAGCCGGTACACTGGCAGGACAATACCCGGCTATGGGCGCTGGAACTTACTATGTCATTGCTACCAGGAATGCCACTAACGCTCCCGGATCGGGCTGTTCTTCACCCCCTTTCAGGGTAGACGTTCTGGACATAAGCACTGATCCGATACCTACGGTTTCATTTACTCCAAATACAGCTTGTGATCCGGCGCTGGCCAATGGAACCGTCACTGCTTCGGTGCAGGAGCAGGATGGATCAACCGGAGATACTTACACTTTTGTGTGGTCGTATGAAGGCGGCGCTTTGCCCGGTACTGTAGTACAAAATGACGTTGGCAACACCAGTAACCTGACCAATGCCTCAGAAGGTAAGTATGAGCTATTGATCACCAATGTCAGTAATACCGGCTGTAGTATAACTACTTCGGTGAATGTAACCCTTGACCAGCCACAAAGCCAACCGAATATTATAGATGTGGCGACCTTTGATCCCGTAGATTGTATGCCGACAGGCTGGGCAGAAGTTCAATCCATTTCAATAGGAGGGGGGGCTGCAATTACTGACCCAGTGGTGTTAAGTAATGATTTTACCTACAGATGGTATGAGGGTGATGTTTTACCGGCCAATCAGTTGACCGATACAGATCCCAGGATAGACAATCTGTTGCCCGGTCAGTATTTTGTGGTGGTAACAAGCAATATCACAGGTTGTGAATCTATTCCTAAGGAAGTTAATATCCTGGATGAGGATAGGATACTGCCTGTTATTGCCATAGAACAAACTGTTCCTCAAATCAATTGTATCGGGCCTCCATTCAGTGCAGAGCTACGAGCTACTGCTGAGGAGTCAGATGGAAATGTAGGAACCTATGTGTTTACATGGAGTTATGAAGGAGGAGCATTACCTCCGGGAGCAAATGTTTCTGCTACAACACCTACATCAAGCACTTTGAGTAACCTCCCTAGCGGAACTTATGAGGTTACTGCTCTTAACCCGACTACAGGCTGTAGTTCTTCGGCATTCTTCATAGTTAAAGATGAAAGCGAGAGATATAAGCCAGTAGTAAGTACCAGTTCAGAACCGCTTACATTCTGTACAGGTGATAATGGATCAATACTACTGGCTAATGTCCGTTTCCCAGATGATTACCCGTTTAACATCAATAATTATACAGTAGATTGGTACAATGGAGACGCTCCGGATTTAAGCGCTGCCCCGGATTACCCAAATACAGACAGGGTGTCAAATCTCCCTGATGGTGTGTACACGATAAGAGTGACAGACAATAACACCGGATGTTTTGTAGTGAAACTTCAAAATATCAAAGATGAACGCCAGTATCCGGTTATTGAAATAACAGAAAGCTCTCAAACCACCTGTCCGCCATACTTGCCTAACGGTGTGCTGACGGCCACGGTAGGAGGCAGAGTGGGAGGTTACTCATTCGAGTGGTTCAGTGGTTCTACGGCGGGAGCCCAAGGTACAGGCTTGACCACCAGGAACAGGCTAATTGGCTATCCGGCAGGCGTGTATACGGTCAGGGTTATTGATAAGCTGACAGGATGTTCTGAAGAGGAAACCTGGGAGTTAAAGGATGTACACCTTATACCGCCATCTCCGACGCCGGAGCTGCTTTCCAATGTTACTTCATGTATAGAGCCTGATGGTAAAGTAACTGTTACAGTGCAAGGAGAAACCCAGGGGTATGACTTCCTGTGGTATGAAGGCGCATCTGTTAGCGGTTCCCCTTTCTCTGACAGGATCAATGTGGTAGGGCTGGATATCGGCACCTATACGGTTACGGCCACCGATGCCACCACCGGTTGCGTTTCTGATGGAGTACCCATAGATGTAGGTGACGATCGCCTGCTTCCGGAGTTTGGCTTTGAAACCGTGGGATCCAAGTGTGATGAAAATACCGGACAGGCGACCATAGCCATTACTAACAATACCGTGGTAAGTACAGTCCAGTGGTTCGAAGTATCTACCGGGGCATCTGTCGGGCTGGGTACAGACCTCAACGGTGTAGGCCCGGGAGAATATGAGGCACTGGTGACCACTTTACTGGGGTGCGAAAACACAGGTGTGGTAGAGATCGGTACCGTGATCACGAACTATAACCTCGTATCTGCTGATGGTGACGGTATCAATGATGTGTTCCAGATCGATTGTATTACCAATTTCCCTAATAACAATGTAAGGATCTACAACAGGGCAGGTGTGCTGGTGTATGAAATTGATGAATACAACAATGCTGACAGGGCTTTCCGCGGAGTGGGAGAGCAGGGGCTTTATTCCATGGGAGACAAGCTGCCAAACGGCACTTACTTTTATTTGATCGATAAAGGGGATGGCTCAGAAATAATTTCAGGATTCTTAGAACTAATACGATAACTATGAATAGATTATCCATTTGTACCCTATTGTCTATGATGTTGCTGGCCTCCATGGCATACGGTCAGCAACAGCGACCTATTCAGTCATTGTATATGTTCGATCAACTGCTGATCAACCCGGCCTATGCTGGTAGTCAGGTTCAGTTGAGCGCCACCTCCATTTACAGGAACCAGTGGGTGAACCTTGACGGTGCACCCAAAACTTTCACTTTCTCCGCTCAGTCGAGCTTTGTACGAGGGAGAATGGGGCTTGGAATAGTGCTGGGTAAAGATGTCATCGGCGTACATGAAGATTTCAGCCTGTACGCCAGCTATGCCTATAAAATTAAAATGCCAAACGGCTCCCTCTCCATGGGGCTGATGGCTGGTTTTAATTCCCTGCAGTCAGATTTCACTAAAACAACAGTACCTACTGCAGGTACCGGTGGAGGGGTAGCGGGCTCGTCAGATCCGTTCTACAGGGAAACCAACGCCATGAACCCTAATTTCGGTACCGGTTTATTTTATACCAATAAAGAGTTTTATTTCGGCTTTTCGGTGCCTTACCTGCTGAACAATGAGATTATACAGGATACCGAACTCGCTGTAGAAACTGTAAAAAATACCCGCAACTACCTGATCTCTATTGGCAATACCTTCCCCATGAGCCCGGACTTCAAAATCATAGGCTCGACCTTGCTCAGATTTCAGGAAGGAGCACCTTTCAGCTTTGATATCAATGCCAATGGTGTTTTTAAAGATGTGGTAGGCTTAGGCGTGAGCTACCGCCTGGTGGAAGGTATGGTCTACCTCTTCGAGCTCAAGATCAACGAAAACTTCCACGTAGGGTATGCCTACGACATGACCACCAGTGGCCTGAATACCGTATCCAACGGCTCGCATGAATTCCTGCTGAATTACCGCATTAGAATCCCTACTTTGCATAAAGGGTTGGAGTGCCCTTCTTATTTTTAAGTTTAGTTTACTTTGTCAATAACAAAAGGCATGCAACGGTTTGAATTAGCAAAAGAAAAGGTTTTAAATTACTTAATAAGCAGATATGGCGACAAGGAGAATTACCCTGTTTTGCAAGATGATTTTGTCGAAACATCTTTTGGGTGGGTATTTTTTTATAATGGATGTAAATTCTTAAAAACCGGTAATCCTATGTACATGTATGTAGGGAATGGCCCCGTAATGTATGATGTAAATTTGGATAAAATAATTTTAGCGGGTACGGGGGAACCACTTGAATATTATATTAAGAGGTATGAGAATGACCTTAAGTCAAATAAATTTTAGCCGCTATTTTCCAGCTGGTGGTAGGTTAAGCATAGTGATCCTACGACCTGAAATGATCAAGAGCGTCCGCTCGTAATAAGATAAGCGGATGTCTGAAGCCACAATGAGTAGTCATTATTTTAGACCTGTGCTTAAAGTATGGAAAAGAGAGTCTGTGACGGCAATATGAGCAGAGATTATAAAAGTGGAGATAAGTAGTAATTATCAAA
>NZ_SMLW01000538.1 GCF_009711405.1 Fulvivirga kasyanovii
ATCAACAAGTTGAGTAATACGTCATCGGTATGAGAGAGGTACGAACGAAGAAGCAATCCCCCAATTATGGATGACAAAATTGAATCTTAATTGCGAATCAGTGTGTACCCGAAAACAGGGGATCATTTCGTCATGCTTCCTACCTACCTATGACGTATTACTCAGCATATGGGCATTTGCATATCTCGGGGTTTGAGTTTTGTCATCTCATTTTGTGCATTTTGTTAAAAATGTTAAGTCTCATGATGACGGTGCTGAACTGATTCCCCAACAATAAACAATGAATGGTAACCAGTGAACCAGCACCCAGCAACCAGCACCCAGCAACCAGCACCCAGTAAACCAGCAACCAGTAACCAGCGCAACCAGTAAATCCTTATCTTCGCAGGCATGCGGAAGTACTTTTATCTTGTTGAGCTTCAGTTTTTGGGTTTCAGGTATCATGGATGGCAGAAGCAGCCCAATGTGAAAACTGTTCAGGGTATGGTGGAAAAGACCCTGACTTTTATACTTGAACACGCTAATTTCAGGACCCTGGGTTCTTCCCGGACTGATGCCATGGTTTCGGCTAACCATTTTGCCTTTGAGCTTTTCATGAAAGAGCCGGTTGATACTGATTTTCTGCTGGAGCAGTTGAATATCAACCTGCCTAATGACATCAGGGCTTTGGGCGTGGAGGAGGTTTCGGAAAGTTTCAATGTGATCCAGGATTCGAAGGTTAAGGAGTACCTGTATCTGTTTTCATTCGGGGATAAGAATCATCCTTTTTGCGCTCCTTTTATGGTTTATATGAAGGAACACCTGGATATAGAGCTGATGAAGCAAGGGGCTAAGCTTTTTGAGGGAGCCCATAACTTTTCCAGCTATTGCTATAAACCTTCAGAGGAAACCATACTCCAAAGGGAGTTATTGGTTTGTGAAATTCGTAAAAATGATGTTTTTACCGCTAATTTTTTTCCTGAGCATAGCTACGCATTACATGTGCATGGTAAGGGATTTTTGAGGCACCAGGTGCGGCTTATGATGGGTACACTTTTCGCCCTGGGCAAAGGTGATATTACCCTGGAGGATATTGAAAAGTCGTTGCAAAACAGCCATACTGAGGCATTGAGTTTTATGGCACCGGCATCGGGTCTCATGCTCAATAACCTGCATTATAAGTGAGTTGTTAAGTGGCTTTACTCGATTTTGACAGGGTGGGTGAAAAACACCTTTGCATACAGCACAGCAAAAAGGGAGTAGGGAATGGTTGCCACCCATAGCCAGGTAGCAGCAGGCATAGCCAGGGCAGCTTTGATCAGTGCGATGCCGCCCACGCCAAAGTGAATTACATTGCCCATAGTTACCGGCCTGTAATAGATGCCACCCATTATGTTTCCTTTGGCCATCCAGTTGAGCATACCAAAAGCCATATACAAGGCTGCCATCATCTGGATCAATAAAACAGATATCCTGGTTTCTTCAATTCCGGTCAGGGCAAGTATTTCCTGAGGGAAGAATGAGGCCAATACACCAATTGCTCCAAGAAATACAGCGCTTGAGGCCATAAGAAGTTTGGTATTCATAAATCTGATGTTAATTTATTCCAAAGTAGACCTTTCAATGAATAAAACGGAAAGGATTTTAATAAGCGGATAATATTGAGGGGCGAAGCTAAGCTTTGGAAGGGGATTTCAGACTTCGGAAGGCTTTGAAAACTTCCGAAGTCCGTTTGCTTTATCTATTAATACAACACACGGAATTTGATCGTATGATCGATACTTCTGAGTGCTTTTATCAACTCTTTGTCATATTCCTTATCGATATCAGTGATCACATAACCGATTACTTCATTAGTTTTCAGGTATTGCCCTACGATATTGATATCATGGTCTGCCAGCACTTTATTGATCCTGGCAAGGATGCCCGGCATGTTTTCATGGATATGGATCAGCCTGTGAGCATTCTCCAAAGTGGGGAGCTGCAGGTTAGGGAAGTTGACACTGTTGGATGTGCTTCCGGTATTGATATAGTCCATGATCTTATTGGGCACAAAGTTCGCTATGTTCTCCTGGGCCTCAATGGTGCTACCACCGATGTGCGGAGAAAGGATAGTGTTGGGCAGGTTTCTCAGTTCGGAAATGAACTCTTCATCATTGCTTTTAGGCTCCTGAGGAAACACATCTACAGAAGCGCCTGCTACTTTACCACTTTCTATATTCGCCTTCAAAGCAGCTATATCTACCACATGTCCACGGCTCAGGTTAAGGAATATCACCTTGTCCCTCATCATTTCAAACTCCCGCTCACCGATCATATCCTTGTTTTCCGGACGTCCGTCTACATGGAGGGTTACAATGTCTGCTATATTCAGGAGTTCCTCAAGGGAGCTGCATTTTCTGGCATTACCCAGGGCCAGTTTTTCTTCAACATCATAGTAATATACAATGAGTCCCAGAGATTCCGCTAATACGGATAGCTGGGCGCCGATATTTCCGTACCCGATGATCCCCAGGCTCTTGCCTCTGATCTCAAAGCTGCCTTTGGCTGATTTGTCCCACTTGCCTTCGTGCATGGCAGAAGAGCGATCAAAAAGCTTTCGCATCAGTACGATGATTTCGGCAATGGCCAGCTCTACTACAGAGCGGGTGTTGCTGAATGGTGCATTGAATACGGCAACTCCTTTTTTCAGGCATGCTTCCAGGTCTATCTGGTTGGTGCCGATACAGAAAGCCCCAACGGCGATCAACCTGTTGGCTGATTCAAGAACACGTGCTGTTACCTGCGTTTTTGACCGGATACCCAGTATTGATACGTTTTTGATCTTTTCGCAAAGTTCGTCTTCGTCCAGTCCGGCAGGATATACCTCAACATTATAGCCCTCATGTTTCATCAGTTCAATGGCGCGTGGGTGTACATTTTCCAGCAACAGTACATTGATCCTGTTTTTAGGGTAAGAGATAGCAGTGTTCATTTTGTTTATATATAAAAATTCATCAAGACTAGGAGTGATGTGGTCTGCTTTTTCAAGAATGTTCTCGCGCTCCACATTTTCGGTAAAGGCATAAAATTTATTAGCCAGACCGGCGGCTTTGATCTCATAATCAGTATAACCGTCACCGATTACATATACATCGCCCTGCAGGTTCAGTTTACGCAGTTGTTCTACTTTACCATTATTGGATGAAAGGGCGTTGTTGCGGTCATAGCCGACTATTTTTCCGCTTTCGTCAAACTCAAATGAATTGGCAAATACATTCTCGGGCTTCACGTGGTACTCGGAAACGATAGGAACTATAAAATCCCTGAATCCATTGGAAATAATAAATATTCTGTCTGAATGTTTATCAAAAAACTCCTTGTTTCTCTTGAAGCTCTTGGAGACATGCTTTTTAAGTTTCTCTACCAGAGGGCCAAGGTCTTTTTTGTGGGCATCAAGGAGGGCCAGGCGCTGTTCCAGGGACTCACGTAAATTGAGTGCCCCACTCATGCCTACATCAGTGATATCTTTGATCTTTTGGATGCGGTCGTCCTTTTCAGGATGCCCTTCAAGAGAGATTTCTGCCAATACGTCCAAAGCCTCTACCTGAGTGAACGTACTGTCAAAATCTATGACGAAATTTTTCTTGCCGTTTTGCATTGCATTTGAGGTTACAGGACGAAATAAAGGGATTAATTTTCCTTATAAAAGAGTTTGTCAATAAAAAATAAACAGTTTCAATCCGCAACCGATTGCAATCACTGACTTAAGAAGTTGCCCCCTGAGTTTTACTTCAGGTGTTCTTTTACAAAAGCTGACGAATAGTCTTTGATCATCTGTCTGACTTTTCTGAATTCATCCAAAATCTCATCCTCACTTCCTGTCGCTTTGGCAGGATCAGGAAAGTTGTAGTGAAATTTTTCTGCAGACGAGGGGAAGTAAGGGCAGCGCTCTTTGGCATTGTCGCAAACCGTGATCACATAGTCGAAAGGTATATCTGTATATTCATCAATATGGTTAGAGGTATGGCCGCTGATGTCGATGCCGTCTTCTTTCATAATTTTAATGGCTCTGGGGTTTACCCCATGGGTTTCGACGCCAGCACTGTAGACCTTCGCTTTGTTGTTGGCAAAGTGTCGCAGGTATCCTTCTGCAATCTGGCTGCGGCATGAGTTGCCGGTACATAGTACTAGGATTTTCGTCATGGCTTAGTTTTTATAGTATTGAGATTTTAGTCTTGAGTATTGAGGTGTTTTTAGGGGTTATAGTGATAGTGACATACATACTGCTGATGCAGGGCATAGGTGTTGAAATTCTTTGCTTTGTTTTACCGGTGTGGGCACCTGTTCACGGTCGGTAATTTCGAATCCCAGCCTGGTGAAAAAGCCTTCTGCAGTTTCAGTTAAAATAAAAAGCTTACTTAGGTTAAGTTTTTCGGATTCTTTGATCATTTCATGAATCAGGTTGGTTCCAAGCCCGTTTTTATGTTTGTCGGCGTTGACGGCAACTGATCTCAGTAAGGCATTGGGGCCGTATATTTCCAGTGCGGCTATGGCCTGTAGTCTGCCATCGTCCAAGGCTCCGATCACATGAAACTGCGAAAGGTCAAAATCTTCGGAAGGAAGGTTGTTCTCTTTCAGTAATCCTAGTGCCTGATCTTCATATGAACTGTCAAGCTTTTTGAAATTGATCATAATATTTTCTTTTAAGCCAAAATGAAACGTGTACCAAACCTATTAAAGCAGGGACTTCAACCAAAGGGCCAATTACTCCTGTAAATGCTTGTCCGCTGTTGAGCCCGAATACTGCAATGGCTACAGCTATAGCCAATTCAAAGTTATTACCTGCTGCCGTAAAAGCAATGGAAGCATTCTCATCATATTTTGCTCCCATGGCCTTGCTGGTAAAAAATCCGATGATGAACATCAGTGCAAAATAAACCAGCAATGGGATGGCTATTCTGATAACATCCATAGGTATGCTTACGATAAGTTCTCCTTTCAGGCTAAACATAACTATAATTGTAAATAGTAAAGCAATGAGAGTAACTGGGGAGATGGCAGGTATGTACTTTTCGGTATACCATTTTTCTCCTTTGATCTTTACCAGAATGACCCGGCTCAGTAAACCGGCCATAAAAGGTATGCCCAGGTATATGGCAACGCTCTCTGCAATTGTGGCTATAGAAATGTCCACTATGGCACCGTCAAACCCAAAGTATGGAGGCAGGACGGTGATAAATACCCAGGCATAGAAGCTGTATGCAAATACCTGGAAAATACTGTTGAGTGCCACCAGGCCAGCGCCGTACTCACTGCTTCCCTCCGCGAGGTCGTTCCAGACCAGTACCATGGCAATGCAGCGGGCCAGTCCAATGAGAATGAGGCCAACCATGTATTCAGGGTGGTCTTGCAGGAAAATAATAGCCAGAACAAACATCAATACCGGGCCAATGACCCAATTGAGCAGGAGTGATATGCCGAGGATTTTGACATTTCTGAAAACTTTCGGTAGCAGCTTGTAGTTTACTTTTGCCAACGGAGGGTACATCATGAGGATAAGGCCTATGGCAATAGGAATATTTGTAGAGCCTTTGGTAAATGAATTAATGAAGGTAGACGTGGAAGGGTAGGCGTAGCCAAGCCCGACGCCAATAGCCATGGCCAGAAAGATCCAAAGGGTGAGATAGCTGTCTAAAAAGCTGAGTTTTTTCTTCATGATTTTATTATGCAATTGTTCAGATAAAAATATCCCCGGAAAAATTTCCGGGGATATATGTCTATGCGCAGCAGGAGGCACTTTCACCCTCAGCTACTGAGCTTTCAGGAGCGCAGCAAGCACCTTCTTCGGCGTGCTTTTCGTCGTTTTCTTCCACATCTTCCATAAACTGGTAAACTTCCCACTTGTAGCCATCGGGGTCAGTAACCCAGAATTTGTCCTGTTTGGCGTAGCAGCATTTAACTTCCTTCTCCACGTCAATGGGGAGGTCGTGGTGCATCGCGTTGCCTAGCCTTCTTTTTAGCTCCTCAGGGTCGTTGACCTCAATACCAAAGTGGATAAAGTCAGGCTTGACCGGTTTGGGTGATTGTATGAAAGATATATTCAGGGATGGTGCATCCAGTAAAAACTTGGCGTAATCCTTTTTGGTTTTTACCGGCTCCTTTTCAAAGAATTTCGAATAAAACGCTATAGTGTTTTCAATATTTGAAACATAATAGCTGGCATGTACTCTTGGGAATGTTGTCGTTTCCATAATCTTCGTGTAAAGTTAGAAATTAAATTATTATATCGTAATATTACGATTGGAATGAGCAAAATTTTTTAACAGCAGTTGTTCTTGCTGCTATAAGATTCGAAAAGATCGCCGAGCAGGTTTTTTGCCTTAAGCCATGTTACCTCATTGATGCAGTAACAAACACTTGGCCCTTCAATGGTACCTTTGATAAGTCCTGCTGTCTTAAGTTCTTTCAAATGCTGGGAGACTGTGGATTGTGAGAGAGGCAGTTCGTCAACTATGTCTCCACAAACGCATGAATTAGTCTTCACCAGAAATTGAATGATTGCAATCCTTGCAGGATGACCCAGTGCTTTGGCCAGTCTGGCTATTTCATTCTGTTCTGCGGTGAATTTTTCTATCTTGGATAAGCCCATAATTCCTTAATCGTAATTTTACGATAAATGTTTCAGGTACGGTAAATTTTTTTCTAACTTTTTTTAATCAGGCATTCATCCTATCTCTGAAATGCTTGCTGTAAAGTAGTGATAAATGCCTGACCTATATGGTGTTTTATTCGTTTCTAAAGGATTTGTAGCTATTGATCAACCCGTTTGTAGATCCGTCGTGGGAGCTGACAGCTTCCTTGCCGGATAGCTCAGGCAGTATTTTCTTGGCAAGCTGCTTGCCTAATTCCACACCCCACTGATCAAAACTGTAAATGTTCCAGATTACACCCTGTACAAAGATCTTGTGCTCGTACATGGCTATCAGGCTTCCCAGTGTTCTGGGGTCAAGTTTTTTAAACAGGATGGAGTTTGTAGGCCTGTTTCCTTCAAAAACCTTGAAAGTTTTCAATTCATTGATCTCACTTTCCGAAAGCTTTTGGTCTTTCAGTTCACCCAGCACCTCTTCTTCTGTTTTTCCGTTCATCAGAGCCTCTGTTTGAGCGAAGAAGTTTGCCATCAGCTTATCGTGGTGGTCGCCAAGCGGGTTATGGCTGATCGCAGGGGCCAGGAAATCGCACGGGATAAGCTTAGTGCCCTGATGGATCAGTTGATAGAACGCATGTTGTCCGTTGGTACCAGGCTCTCCCCAGATGATAGGACCTGTCTGGTAATTCACTTTTTTGCCATTTCTGTCTACATACTTACCATTGCTTTCCATATCGCCCTGCTGGAAATAGGCTGCAAAGCGGTGCATGTATTGATCGTACGGCAGCAGTGCGTGGGATTCAGCCTCGAAAAAGTTGTTATACCAAATGCCCAGCAACGCCAGGATCACCGGGATATTTTGCTCAAAAGGCTGACTTTTGAAGTGGTTGTCCATAGCATGGGCACCCTCAAGCAGCGCTTCAAAGTTTTCATATCCGATAGTGCAGGCAATGGAAAGGCCTATAGCAGACCACAAAGAGTAGCGTCCACCGACCCAGTCCCAGAAACCGAACATGTTTTGTGTATCGATGCCAAAATCCGCCACGGCTTTGTCATTGGTAGAGATCGCTACAAAGTGCTTCTTGATATGCTCTTCATCTTTGGCGATTTCCATGAACCAGTCGCGGGCACTATGCGCATTCGTCATGGTTTCCTGCGTGGTGAATGTCTTAGAGGCAATCATGAAAAGCGTTGTCTCAGGGTCAACTTTCTTTAAAGTTTCCGCTATATGTGTGCCGTCCACATTAGATACGAAGTGTACCTCTATTCCTGGTTTTTGATAGGCTTTTAAAGCCTCGGTAACCATTACCGGCCCGAGGTCGGAGCCACCTATACCTATGTTTACTATTGAAGTAATCTGTTTGCTGGTATATCCTTTCCATTCCCCGCTGAGTACGGCTCCGGAAAATTGCTTCATTTTTTCCAGCACTGCATTAACGGCAGGCATTACATCTTCTCCGTCAACCTTTACCGGGTTGTTGGACCTGTTTCTTAAAGCGGTATGCAATACAGCACGACCTTCTGTTTTGTTGATAGGTTCACCGGAAAACATGGCATCAATGGCTACTTTAAGGTCTGTTTCTTTGGCCAGTGCCAGCAGGTTATCCCGGGTTTCTCCGGTTATCCTGTTTTTTGAGAAGTCCACCAGTATATTTTCAAACCTGAGACTGAACTTTTCAAAGCGGTCTGCATCTCCGGCAAACAACTCCTTCAGGTGAGTCGATTTAATACTATTGTAATGGTTTTTCAGTTTTTTCCAGGCTGAGGTTGTAGTTGGGTCTGTTGATGGAAACATGTATCTAAAGGTTTTTATCGTTCAAATTTGTGCAGGCGAATTTAGCAAAGCCTGACGCTTAATAAAAGCCTGCATATGCAATCTAAGTTAAGTTTTTATCAACAACAGGTGAGGTGTTTTTATGTTTAAAGGCGATTGAAAGTTTTTACAACGTTTGAAATGGATGGAAACCTCATCTGGGAAGTGAGACCCATGGATAAGGGTGTTTGCAAAAAAAAGATCTGTTATTTTCTTCTCATCAGCATAGTCCAGAGGGTTTGCCAGGTGGAACCGTCTTTTGAGATAGCCAGTTTCCAATCCACCGTATGTTCATCTATCAGGTCGAAGGTGATCCGGGCAATTGTTTTTTCTTCCGAATTATAGGTTGTTCTGAAAAACTCACCATGACTGGCAGTAGTAAAAGTCCCGGCAAAAGGCTCTTTTACGGCAGGGTGCAGGCTATCCATCCAGTAGATAAGCCATTTGCCTGCGTCCTCGTCGTAATACCGCAGGCTATAACCTTCCAACTGCTGCGGTTCGGCCATATCTTCCCAGAAGAACCTGACTTCGCCATGCCAATGTTCTTCGATGGCCTGTTTGTTAAGGATGTATTTTACCTCCGTCCGGGCCTCATATTCAAGCCAGTCACCATTTTTGTCGAGTATCTTCTGTTCAATATGCCACTGGTCGATCCAAAAATCGAACTGGCCGGACTGGTTTTCCTGGGCAATTGCTGTTGATATCAGGGGTAGCAGGGCAATGATTATGATGAAAAGCCTGGGCATGGTCAGTACAATTCGATTAGTTTCCATTCACCTCCGGGTGCTTTTTCCAGGTAAGTGCTTACAGTAATATCCTGCTCATTGCCCAAAACGGTAATGTTTAGCTGGGCTTGTCCGTACCCGTTACTGATATTAATATTTCCCGTAGGCATCATGCCGTACCCTTTAATACCTCCCGTTTCCTGTATTATTTGATCGTTTTGTTCAATGGCGGCAACAGACACTTTATAGGCATCTGAGTTTTTCATGGCGCTCCCGGCAAACAAAATGATACCACCGATAGCTATGACTGCTATGGCTATTAAAGGTAATATTCGCGGCAGTTTTCCGGGTTTAGCCGGATTGTTGAATACCATTGTATGAAAAACTCTGTCACCCAGCCTTTTCATGTCGTTACCGGTGACCAGCACCAGAAATTCGACAGGCCAGATCACGAGCAAAAGGTTGCGCCCCAACAGCCGCGCAAATGTGGGAGGGGAGCTGGTATCGTGTTCGTTACGAACCATTATGCCCATGACCCATTTACCTATGCTTATGCCCCGTATCGCATCCTTGGACATGTACAAAAACATGCCCGGGATCATGGCCAGGAACATGGTGCCTATCATTTTGAAAACACCTTCTTCATTCATGAAGTTAGTGCCCAAAGCAGCAAACACCAGGGCTACGATAAGGAATGTCATCGCGACATGGTCAATTAAAAATGCTCCGATTCTTCTGCCAATGCTGGCTTTTACCAAAGGCTGTTCAGGGATACTGTCTAACATGCAAGTGTTTTTTTAATGTTATATATTTTAATTGTGCAATAAAAGACAATTTGCCCTGAGTCCCAATTCTTTGTGCATTCAATATCTCATAGGCTTGCAGATTTTGTGTGAAATATGCTCTGCTGTGCCTGATATGGAATTCTGATAGTTAACAACAATTTTTAAGACTAAAGGGAAATTTTAAATGCTCAAGGTAATCAGCCTTGCCGGGATATTGAACGGTGTCACTTTTAACCACACCGACCTCTTCGACCAGCTCATTTTTATTGTAAAACGTACCGCATACCTGGTCCCAAAAGGGCAGAATGTTACCGAAGTTCTTCGCCTGTGCCATGTTTGTGCTATGATGGAAGTGATGCAGCTTTGGGGTTACAATAATGTAGTCTAATATGCCTGTGTATGTTTTGATATTGGCATGTGAGAGATAAGCGACCACCATGTGCATAATAGCAACTGAAAAGAGTACATTTTCGCTGAACCCCAGAAGAAGAAGCGGGGCAATTTTGAAAAAGGTATTCAAAAATATATTTAGAGGGTGTATCCAGTTGGTTTTAAACCAGTTTAAAGAAGTGGGCAAATGATGTACGGCATGGACTTTCCATAAAAAAATGCTTAATGAGGAGCTTTGGTTTCCGATATGGCTGATCCTGTGGTACACGTATGGCAGGAGCTCCCCGATTATGCTGGCAATAATAAAGTTGACAATAAAAGGGAAGCCGTTCCATAAAGATATTCCTGTAGAATAGTAACCGTGCAACTCCAAAATAGCAGCTATAGCTATAGTCTTGGCCAGGGCATCAAACATCGCCGTAGAAAAGAAGAGGTGCTTGAGGTCAGTTTGCAGCGATTTTTTCTCTGCTTTCCAATGTGCTTTTAAAGGTATGGTCCGCTCTAGTGCAAGTATATAAATAAAGGTAAACAGGAAAAGGGCATAAGTAGTCAGCTCTTTATTAACACCCGTACGGATACATAAGTAAGTAGCTACGCCAGTGATGATCAGGAGCAGAGGTACTGCTACATACGACAACAAATAGGAAGTTTTCATTTTCATTTTTCTCCTATAGTCGCGGGAGGGGTATGAAAAGACGCAGCCTAAATCATTAAATTGAGCCGGCTTATTTCTTTAAGCAGCTCTTCAGGCAGTTCACAAGTGTTTTTTAGTTGAAAATCAACAGGTTCTCCCCGGTCATTCCATTCTACATTTACGCATCCCAGGATGATTTCCTTCAACTTTTGCCGGCCTCTTTGTATTCTGGATTTTGTTGCGGTGAGTGTCAGCCCCAATTGCAGGGCTATTTGTTTTTGAGGTACCTGCTCTATGTCGCTGAGGTAAAGTGCTGAGCTATATTGTTGGGGAAGGTAATTCTTAATGATGAACCCTGAAAGGTCACATACGCAGTTTTGTGAATCAGCTTTAGCGGTCAGGGACAATAAATTTTCTTTTCCCCGCTCTATGGTGTCTCGCTTTCGATAGTGATCGCTAATTGTATTTCTGGCCACCTGGAAAAGCCATGCCGTATGATTCCGGATTTCCACCCCGCTGGCAAAAGCCTGGTAAAGTTTTAAACCTACTTCCTGCAGTAAGTCATCAGCCAGCTCTTCTTCCCCGGTTTTAGACCGTATGAAAGTGAGCAGGTTTGCATTTTGAGATTCCCAGGTATCGTTAAAATTCTTTTCCATGTGTTGCAGACTTGGTTATACGAACTACGGGTGACAGAGTTATTTAAATCCGGAGACTAACAAACGCTGCTTTGTACTGTTTTCTAGTTAGATAAATGGAAAATGCTATGAGAGGAAAATTAAATAAACACGGAAAATACGAGCTGTTTGAGACCACCCATGGGCATCAAATACTGGCTCTTGATGATAAAGAATATTATGCATTAGTAGAAGGGCAGCAGGGAGACATCATTGTCCACTCTGACGCTGACCACAAAAAGCAAAAGACCCTGCAAAAAGGAGAGTTCTATCTGGCAGATTTTGACGACGATCCCGAGTTCAGGGATCAGCCGCATCTGTTTATGGAGAAGGGTGAGCATTATACAGAACTTATTCTGCCCAACGGACTACCTACAAAAAGCAACCATCAGAAGAAATTGGTGAGGACCGATGAAAAAATATCCAAAGGCACGATCAAAGAGCATATTAAGGGCAAGGGCAATAAGGGTACTGAAAAGCAGTATGAGGATAAACCGGAAGGGTTGAGGGCCAAAACGAAAGAGGAGCTTTACGAAAAGGCGAAGGAAGAAGAGGTCGAAGGACGATCTAAAATGGACAAGGAGGAGTTGGTTAAAAACCTGAAAGATAAATAGCAAGTGATATAAAACATGGCATCCGCCCAGTTTGATCGGTTCCATGAACTTCACTTTGTGGCCGTGGCTGGTGTGTTAATCATTTAAAACCCAACAAGAATGTACAATTATACCTGTTTAGTTGCCGGGGTAGTGATCCTGGCCATTGTTTTTTTTGACTTTTTTTACACCACTTTATCAGGAAGTGGTTTTACTTTTTTAACCAGGACCTGCGCTTCCCTTACACATAAAATAATACTGTTGGTCGCTAAGGTTACAGGCAGAAAGCTATTGAGCATATCGGGCATGCTGGTCAACCTGGTCATCCTTGCCATGTGGGTGTTGTTGGTTTGGGCAGGTCTTTTTCTTGTTTATTCTTTTCATCCTTCCGGTATACTGAACAGTAATGACCAGGTAGCCACCTCAATCCAAAGGCTTTATATGAGTGGATATGTCCTTTCTACATTGGGTATGGGTGATGTGAAGCCGGTGACACCACTTTTTGAAGTCATTACCAGCTTTTTCTCCTTTTTCGGGTTTGCCTTTTTTACCACCTCTATGACCTACCTGCTATCGGTTTCATCGGCAGTGATCCAAAAGCGTTCCCTGGCACTTTCTATCAGGAATTTTGGCAAGACTCCTATGCAGGCAGTAAACAGTTTAATGCGTATGGATAATAACCTTCGGTGCTATCAGTTATCCAGCCTGCAGTCTATGATCAACAAACATTCTAATTTCTACCAGGCATATCCCGTATTGCACTATTATCATCATATGGGAGTGGATGCCTCCTTGGCCGTTAATGTAGCAGTACTTGACGAGGCTTTAAGTATTATCATGCATAGTGAAGGTTCTACCGAACTTGGACGCGAAGTAGAGTCACTGAGAGCAGCCCTTGATGATTTGCTTGAACACCTGAAAAACCGCTTTGAGGAGGAGACTGATTATACTCCCGACATAAATTGGGCCTCTTTAGACCTTCCACAGGGGTTGGTCGGCAATGGGTTTTCAACAGGGGATAATTTGAAACAAAGACGCCGGATTTTAGGTGGTTTGCTAAGAAATGAGGGCAGAACCTGGGATGAGGTTTATACATGATCCGTAAATAATGGATTGACCGGCAGACCCTTACACAAAAATTTTTTTTTCGTACGCTGTAACTTTTGTAATTGATCAGTAGTCTAAGCGGCAGGTCAAAAAACTCCGGAGAACCAACTCCGCCTAAACGATAACAACATGCTGAAAAATTACATTAAAGTTGCAGTAAGGAACATATTCAAGCATCGGGTATTTTCCTTCATTAATATTTTTGGTCTTGCAGTGGGCATGTCCGTATGCATGCTCATCATCATGCTGGTGGCTGATCAGATGATGAATGACCGCCATAACCCTAACAAAGGCCGTATTTACAGAGTGAATACTTTGCCTTATTACAACGGCAATAAGCACCAGGAAGGAAATGAAACAGCCACCACCTCGTTGCCAATCAGGGATGAGCTATTGAACAACTATACTGGTGTGGAATCGGCAGTGCGGCTGGTTCGCGGGTTCGGAAATAACTGGATTGAGCTTGAGCCGGGCAATGACATCAATATTCCGGTAAGCGGCTATTTCGCCGATCAGGGTGTATTGCAAATGTTTGCCTATGAATTGCTCTATGGCGATGAAGCAACAGCCCTGGTGCAGCCATATTCGGTTGTTTTAACCAAGAAAGCGGCTGAAAAGCTGTTTAAAGTTGAAAATCCGGTGGGGGAAACCTTAAAAGTAGGGGAGTTGGGCACCTACACGGTAACTGGCGTGCTCAAAGAAACCGAAAACAAATCGCACATTGTGGTGGAGGCATTCGCCAGCATGTCCACCCTCAAGAGCCTGCAGGCTGCGGGAGTGATGAGCAATGAAAATGAAGACTGGTACAACTTCCATACAGGTTGGGTTTACATTATGACTGAAGAAGGGAAGACCGCGGAAGACATTAATAAACATCTTGCCAAAATACATGATGATCATTTTTCTAAGCTTCCGACACCGGAAACCACCGCAGCTACCTACCGGTTACAACCGCTGCTGTCCATTACGCCGGGGCCGCTGGTTAACAATCCGATTGGCCCATTCATGCCGTGGCTGATCATCTACTTTTTATCCGGACTGGCAGCAGTTATTCTGATCACCTCATGCTTTAATTTTACCAATTTGTCCATAGCCCGCTCTATGGGCCGGGCACGGGAAATTGGTGTACGCAAAGTGACTGGAGCAAAGCGCTCGCAGATATTTATTCAGTTTATCAGTGAGTCTGTAGTGATAGCCTTCTTTGGACTTGTGCTGGCTCTCATCCTGCTGGTAGGGCTTAAACCGTTTTTGCTCGATCTGGCCTTCACAAGAGCTATGCACTGGAACATTACGGCCAACTATGTGGTATATGCTGTTTTTGTTGCCTTTGCTTTGGTGGTTGGCATTTTGGCAGGTATGTTCCCGGCTATCGTGCTTTCAGGGTTTAATCCGATTAAAGTGTTAAAAAACCTTAACAGCACCAAACTGATGTCTAAGATCGGTATGCGCAAAGCTTTGCTGGTGGTCCAGTTTTCATTTTCCCTGATATTTATTCTTACCGTTATTGTGATCTACAATCAACTGAACCTTTTCCTGCATAGCGATTATGGATTTAACCCAAAACAAAAGATTGTGATCCAGAAAGGAGATACTTCCTACGAGTCACTCAAGGCAGAACTTTTGAAGCAAAGCAATATTACCAGTGTTTCCCTGGCATCGCACATCCCGTCGGCCGGAGTGGTATATAATGAGGACTTTAAAAAGGATCTCAATGAAGAGGCCTGGACCGGATTGCGGTATTTTGCAGTAGATGAAGATTATCTGGTGAATATGGAAATACCATTGCTGGCAGGGAAATTCTTTACGGCAGAAGCCGGAGAATCAAATAAGAATGCCATTGTGATTAATGAAACGGCTGTAGGCGCCCTCAGTTATGCTTCAATCAGTGAAGCCATAGGGCAGGTGATCATCAACAAGAGGGATTCGTCTGAAATGCAGATTATTGGTGTAGTCAGGGATTACACACATGAAATGGCTGTAGAGAAGCTTGAGCCTATGGCCCTGATGTACAGGCCGGAGGAGTTCAGCATGTTTCAGGTCGGCTATAGCGGTGATTACGATCAGGCATCAGCGGCCATAGAGCAGGCCTGGGCGAAAGTAAATCCTGGTTTGAAGGTAGAGATAAGAGACTTTGAGGCGAAAATGGGCGAGCTGTATGAGATCCTTTTCGGAACCCTGGTAAAGGTAATCGGCTTTATAGCTACACTGGCCATTATCATTTCCTGCCTTGGCCTCCTGGGTATGGCCACTTACACCATAGAAACACGCAAAAAGGAAATTTCCCTCCGCAAAGTGCTGGGTATTTCTAATGGTTCACTGGTCTACACACTGTCTAAAGGATACATGATCATCCTGTTGCTGGCTGTGCTCATTGCCGTGCCTGTAGCATATTTCGGTAATACCCTTTGGCTGGAAAATTTCAGTGCTCACGTTACAGTGGATTTTCTAACCATTATTATTGGTGTATTGATACTCATGGTGCTGGGTGTGCTTACTATTGGCTCACAAACTATCCAGGCTTTGTTTGTTAATCCCGTAGATAATTTGAAAAGTGAGTAAATCATACCTCAGGGGAGCTTTGCCAAACTTCTGAATAGTTAATTTTAGCTTTCCCGCCTGCTTATGGCGGGAATTCTTTATTCTTGCTACATTGAATAAAGAGATCAAAAGCAAGCATAATTTTAATCACTAGAAATGGTGTAGTATTCCATTTGTAGAATGCTGATTTTTGACGTTAAACTTTAACCCGATGAAATCTACCGAAGAAATTCAGGAGGAATTTGATAATCTTCCGGAAAGTTATGATATGATGAAGGCTATAGCTCTGGAAAGGGACAGTCTGGTGGAAATGGCTGCCAAACACCCTCTCTATGAAATTGAGCCTTTCTTTTTACAGCTTAACAATGAATTTTATGATGACGACTATTCCTTTCTCATCGAAACCGAGGATGATTATAATCCGGAAAAAGATGAGTTGTACACGCTCTGGGTAGATATGGAGCTGAGGAAAACTTTTTACCGGGTGCATCATTTAGGAGCCAGCACAAGTTATGAGACTACTTTTGAATATCATGAGGACTACTATAAAAGTGTTACCGTCTTCATCAATAGTAATGGAATAAAGCCCATTAAGCTGGCTTACCTCTATTTTAATGAAGATGTACCGGATGTATATATAGAGTGCTCCACTTACGGAATGATCGAAAAAAAGTACCAAAGTGAAGATTACCAGCTTAACGGCTACAAAATGAGCATGCCGGGAACGGATTATGAATACGATGTGCAGTTTGAATACGACTATGATGGAGCTTTGGAGCGCATAACCGGAAAGTCCATAGATGATGCCAATTCCAAAATCATTTTCCAGAGGCCTGATAAAAGCCAGAATATGGAAGACACCTTAACTATCATAGAAGATCATTTGGTAGAGGAGATTACTGATCAGATACAGAAAAAGGTGAAGCTTGACAGAAGAATATATTGCATTCTGCTGGAGTACACCATGCAGGGGCCATTTCCTCCCACCGTGGCCATGGGGCTGGAATCCGAAGTTGAAGGGGTATGGGACGAAGCAAAAATCCATGAGTATTACAATGCACCCGAGATGCATTATTTCTCTGAGACGGGCATGCTTCCTATAGATCTGTATTCTGAAGAACTGGAGAAGGCTTATATCTTCTTTAATCAAAATTATGACATCATGAACCTGACCGATAAGGAGTTTAACCATTGGGAGGAGCAGGTAAAGCAACTCTACCTCAGAGTCTGCAAGAGGATCATACACATGGACTTTTCGATGTCATTCATAAAAACCGATAACTTTTTAGTAATCGCCAAAGACTTCGAAGCCTCCAACGAAGAAGATTATTATCAAGAGATGATGAAGTACAAAAAAGAAAAAGGTTTGTGACAACACATACAGTATCGAACTAAACCCCTGCTTTACTAAGCCTCCAAGGATTAGTA
>NZ_SMLW01000589.1 GCF_009711405.1 Fulvivirga kasyanovii
ATAACCTGACCACTCAGGTGCGTGGTATTGTAAGCCTTGTGACGGCGGTTTCCAAAGGAGACCTGACGCAAAAGTTTACACTTGATGCACGAGGTGAGGTGGCTGGTTTGGCAGAGACTATTAACTCCATGGTAACCATGCTTAACTCCCTGGCCAGGGAAGTAAGTAGGGTCGCTAGAGTTGCCGGTACGGAGGGTAAACTTACAGAGCGTGTAGCCATGACAGACATTAGCGGAAGCTGGAAGGAATTGGTGGATACCCTAAATAACTTACTCGAATCCATTGTTTCACCTGTCCTTGAGGTTAGCCGGATTGTAAGGGCAATATCAGAGGGAGATCTTACGCAGAGAGTGGAAATTACTACTGCAGGAGATATCCAGTCCATGTCCAATGCCCTTAATACTGCTGTTAGCAACCTGAACACCCTTCTCTTAAACATTAACGAAAGCTCCATGGTGGTAGGGCAGTCATCAGAAGAGATGGCGGCCAAAGGTCTTGATATGAATGAAATCACGGTTAATGTGGCCTTTTCCATGCAGGCGATGGCCGAGGGTTCGAAAAATCAGGCAGGCAAAACGGATCAGGCCTTTAAATTGATAGAAGAAATTATGACGGGTACTGAAGAGACTGCACATAAAGCAGAGATTGTGAACAATGCCGCTGCACTAGGTGAAAATACTTCTCAAATGGGTATGAAAACTGTATCGCAGGTGGTGCGTAATATGGAGCAAATAGCCTCATCTGCAGCTCTGACTGCTAAAACCATTGAGGTGCTGAGCGAGCGGTCTCAGGAGATATCCAAGTACCTGGGAGTAATTACTGACATTTCTTCACAAACTAACCTGCTAGCCCTCAATGCTGCTATCGAAGCTGCACGGGCAGGTGAGGCTGGTAAAGGTTTTGCAGTTGTAGCCGAAGAGATCAGAAAACTGGCTGAAGGATCAAGGAAATCTGCCAACGAAATTGAAACGCTGGTGGCTGATGTAAAGAAAGATTCCTCTTCTGCATCAGCCGCAATTGTTAACATGACGGAGATTGTAGAGAAGGGTAAACAAGCGACTTTTGATGCTACAGAGGCCTTTGAGAATATTGCCGCCTCCAGTAGTAAAACATTAAAAACCGCAGAGGATATTCGCATGGCAACGGAACTTCAGAAAATGAAGATCTCCGATGTTGTGAAGTACGTGGAAGAAGTGGTGGATATTGCGGAACAAACAGCCAATACAACTGAGGGTGTAGCCAGTACAGCCCAACAACTATCGGCGGCGATGGAAGAATTTACAGAATCAAGTCAGAATATGAAGTTTATTGCGGAGGATCTTCAAATGGGTATTGCCGCATTTAAGCTTTATCCTACTAACGAACGCGAGTTGCGTATCAGTCCTCATCGCATACAGAACCATAACAGATTGCTGGCTTTTAAATCACCAAATGAATCCATCTCAAAAAGGAAAAATATGCCAACGGTATTGAAGGGAACATCCAATGGATTAAAATCTACAAGAAAGAAGCCTGAGAGTAAACCCCAACAGACCAAAGCCACGGGCAAGAGTAAAGCGGCTGAGGCCAAAAAACCATCAGAGAAGGCAGCTTCGAAGGACGTTTCAACAAAAAAGACGGGTGATACCAAAAAGTCAGTACGAAAAACAAGTACTAAATCAGGATCTGATAAGAAATAGTTTTTAATGGGCACCAAGCTTTGATTGTAATGGAACACTCAGGTAAGAAATCATCAAATGCGGGAACAGATGAACTCGTTCGAAATGATAAACTGAATCAGTTTGTCACTTTTAAACTGGCAGGTGGGGATTATGCAGTAAATATTGAATACGTAAAGGAAGTAACAATAACTCCAAAAGTATCCAGAATGCCACGTACTCCTTTTTTTATTAAGGGAGTGGCCAATGTTAGAGGTGATTTGATCGCTATTGTTGACCTCGAGGAAAGGTTTGGGTTAAAACCATCTTCATTGAAGGTTAAAGAAATGAGTGAATCACAAACCTATACCATGGTTATTGATGCCGATACTTATACAATAGGTTTTATTGTGAAAGAAATGCCCAACACCTTGGTTTTAAATGAGTCGCAGATAGACAGGTCTGCTGATGTAATAGAAAAAGCAAAGTTTAAAAACCAATATATAACCGGTTTGGGAAAGCTGGGAGATGGTAATCTGGTGGTACTACTGGATATATTGAAGGTACTTTCCAAAAAGGAAATACAGCAAGTTGCTAAGTGAGCCATTTATAGATATGAAAACCAAAATTTTATAAATAATGAGCAAGAATATTTTAGTGGTTGACGACTCGTATTATATGAGGACCATACTCAGAAATGTACTCGAAGATGCCGGGTATAATGTAATTGATGAAGCTGCAAGTGGACAAGATGCTATTAAAAGTGTCGATAAGAGCCGGTATGAACTGGATTTAGTGACTTTGGACCTGATACTTCCGGATAACTCAGGTTTGGATGTGCTAAAATCAATCAAGGAAAGGTACCCCGAAAAAGCCGTTGTAGTGGTTAGTGCAGTTGGCCAAACGACCATAATAGATCAAGCCATGGAAATCGGGGCCAATGCATACATTACAAAACCTTTTGAGGAAGCTAAAGTTTTAGAAGTTATTGAGGAGGTGCTGAGTAAAAGTGGTGTAAATGAATGATCGCGATAAGGAATATCGGGTTATATTTTTAGCTGAAGCCCAGCAAAGTTACGATCAAATATCCACAGATATTGTGAAGCTGGAGAAAGATCCTGGAAATGAAGAAATCCTGGATGAAATCTTTAGGTTGCTTCATAATATGAAGGCCAATGCTGCCACCATGGACCTTCATGCAATAGCGGAGTTGTCACATTGCCTGGAAAATGTTTTCAGCTCCATAAGAGCAGGCAATTTGGTTTTTGAGGGGAATAGGGTAAATCTTATTTTTAAGGCTATCGATTACCTGGGTTATTTAATCAATAATATAGCCAAGCCACAACGTCAGGTTCATAATGAAGAACTGTTAAATGACTTGAACGACCTGGTTACAAAAGGTGAGGTCTCTGCCGGATTGCTACAGGAGAATTCTTCCTCTTTTATTTCCAAAAAGCTTCATTTATCTGACTCTGTGTCTATTCCGGTAAGAAAACTGGATGACTTACTTAATTTGGTTGGAGAGTTGATCATAAGCCGTGATCACCTCATCAATTTTGCTGAGTTAAGTGAAAATCAGCAAATGAAGAATATTACGCAAAGCCTTTCGCGTATTGCCGATAGCATTCAGGAAACGGTGATGACCGCCAGACTGGTTACGGTTTCATCTTTGTTTAATAAATTTCCTAAGGTTGTGCGTGACATTGCTTCTGATGAAAAGAAGAAAGTGGATCTAAGTATTACCGGAGCAGATACTACCATAGACAGAAATGTGCTCAAGTTGATTTCGGACATCATGGTGCATTTGATAAGAAATGCCATCATTCATGGTATAGAGAATCCAAAGGAGCGGATAAAAAAGGGCAAGCCTGAGGAAGGAAGTGTTGAAATTTCTGCAACCAGTGAAAAAGGCCTGGTTTTTATCTCTATTACTGATGACGGGGGAGGTATAGACACCAAAGCAATAAAAGATAAGGCGATCAAAAATGGCATCCTTTCATCATCCAGAGCACGGGGTTTGGGAGAAAGAGAAACCCTCGGTCTTTTATTTGTACCAGGTTTTTCGATGGCTGAGAGAGTTACTGAATACGCAGGGAGAGGAGTGGGGCTTGATATTGTAAAAAGTGTAATAGACTCTATCGGAGGAGATCTAAGAATAGAATCAAAAGTGGGTAAAGGCACCCAGTTTATTATGTCACTCCCTATTTCAATGGCGGTGAAAGCAGCACTACTCTTTAAGGTTAATGAAAATAATTTTGCTTTACCATTGCTCAATATTCATGTTGTACTTACTGTTTCCAATGGCATGATCCATAATGTTGGGGAGGTGCTTGTTTTGGAGCATAAAGATGAAATGATTGAGCTGATATATCTTCATGATTTCCTTTTCAAGGAAATGGATTATTCCAGTCATATTAATTTGAAAAGAGAGGTAATGGATGTAATAGTAGTTTGGTATAACAATAAGAAATATGGTCTTGTAGTGGATCAACTGCTTCGACAGCAGGAGATTATGATAAAACCTTTGCAGAATCCACTTGATGATAACACGTTATTTAGCGGTATTACACTTTTGGGGTCAGGAGAAGTATGTTACGTGCTGGATGTTGCTGGTACCTCCAAAGCTTACGAACAAAAAGAAAATAAAGTACAATTACACTAGCATCAGCCATGCCGACAGAAACAATGACAGATCTTGAAAAGGATATACTTCGGGAGCTAATGAACATTATTTTGGCAAAAGCGGGGGATTCCTTCGCTAAAATATCAAAAGAGGAAGTTATAATTAATGTTCCCAGCCTGTATGCTGTTGATAAGGAAACAGCGTTAATGGAACTTTTTGATGATAAGGAAGTTGAAATTGTCATCCAGTCAGAAATAAAGGGAGATATTTATGCACATAGTTTGATCGTATTTTCTGAGCGTCAGATACAGATGTTTGAGAAAGCCTGCCTTACCACCAATGACATTACAAAGGATATGCGTGAGTCGCTGCTTTTAGAGATTAGCAATATTGTTACCGGAACGTTGGTTAGTTATCTGGCGGATATTTTGAATATTAACATTTACGGATGTGTGCCCAGTGCACCGGTATATAGAAACACCATACGTGAGGAGGATTTATTACTGGATCTTGATCTCACCAGACCCGTTTTGTTTACTGTTAATACGGTTTTTAAAGCGAGTCACAACAATGCAGATATACCAATGATACTTATTTTTGATGTCCCTAACCTGGAAAAAGTAATAGAGAGGGTAAGAAAGATAAACCAGCATGAATTTATACTGCTAAAGAATTAGGGTATACGCACTCAATTTAGCTTTATTTAAATTAATTCATTTAATTTAGCATAGTAATTAAAAAGCTAATTTATGAGTGATATATTATATGATGAAGTACCATCGCTTGATCTGGCGGATTTTAATAGTGATGATAAGGCCCGAAGGAGTAAATTCGTAAATGACTTAGGAGAGGCTTATAATAACATTGGTTTTGTTGCGATTAAAAACCATTACCTGACCGAAGAACTTTCAAAGAAATTATATGCAGCAATCCAAAAGTTTTTTTCACTGCCTGATGATGTAAAGCAAAAATATGAGATTGAAGGCCTGGCAGGACAGAGAGGTTACATAGGAAAGGGAAAAGAGCATGCCAAAGGAAGAAAAACGGGTGATTTAAAAGAGTTTTTCCATGTCGGGCAGGAAGTAACCGATAATGATCCGATTAAAGAAGAGTATCCTGATAATGTTTGGGTAGATGAAGTGCCGGAATTAAAAACTATAGGCCTGGAAGTGTACAGAAGGTTGGAGAAAACAGGGGTGGAAATGCTCAGGGCGATAGCTCTTTATCTGGGGTTGGATGAAAATTATTTTGATGATAAGGTGAAGAATGGAAACAGTATATTGCGACCTATCCATTACTTTCCTATTGAGAACCCTGATGCTGTGCCTGCCGATGCAGTAAGAGCAGCAGAGCATGGAGATATCAACCTTATTACCCTGCTCATGGGTGCCAGTGCTGACGGGCTTCAGGTATTAAGAAGAGATGGTAAATGGATTCCTATTACAGCCCTTCCGGAACAGTTGGTGGTTAATGTTGGAGACATGCTGGAGAGGCTTACCAACAAGAAGCTAAAGTCAACCATTCACAGGGTAGTTAATCCTCCAAAAGAACAAATGAAAACATCCAGGTTCTCCATTCCATTTTTTATGCATCCAAGATCTGAAATGGATTTGACTTGTCTTGAAAATTGTATTGATTCAGAGCATCCTAAACAGTTTGAAGATATTACTGCCGGGCAATTCCTTGATCAAAGATTAGCAGAGATAGGTCTTAAAAAATAGCCTGAGCGTTGATAAAGAGGGTACGATATTATATCTTCCTGAAAGACGTTTTGATACTGGCATTGAGTGCCTTTGGAGGTCCTCAGGCGCACATTGCTCTTATGTTTGATCTAATGGTCACAAAGAGGAGATATTTGTCTGAGGAGGATCTGATAGAGCTTAATGCCTTGTGTCAAATATTACCCGGCCCCACGTCAACCCAAACGGTGACAGCGATAGGCTTTAGGATTGGTGGACCCAATCTGGCCTACCTCACCTTGCTGGTATGGATGATACCTGCTGTTACCTTAATGACCATAGCCGGGATCACCATGAGCCATCTGCAATCGCGGAACATGTCCATTGAATTTACCAAGTTTATTCAACCAATGGCAGTTGGTTTTGTCAGCTATGCCGGGTTAAGGATAAGCCAGAAAGTCGTTAAAACTAAAACTGCCGTTGTTATTCTAATACTTTCGGCAGTGGGCTCGTTCCTTTTTAAATCACCATTTGTGTTCCCGGTATTAATACTGGCAGGCGGTGCCTTTACCGCTTTTAAATATAAGGCACAACCCATAGAAGAGAAGGACAGAATAAAAATTCAATGGGCCAATTTTGTCCTATGGGCGGGGTTCTTCGTTTTTATTGCTGCATTAGGAGGAGTAACAAGGTACCTTCCAGTCAGGTTGCTGGAGAATTTCTACCGTAGCGGCAGTCTGATCTTTGGAGGCGGACAGGTGCTAATACCACTGTTGTATACGGAGTTTGTTGAGTTTAAACGGTACCTGACATCAGAGGAGTTCCTCACTGGCTATGCACTGGTACAGTCGGTGCCAGGTCCTGTATTTTCCTTTTGTGCCTATATAGGAGCTTTATCTATGCGGAGTTTTGGTGTTGGTGGCCAGGTACTTGGTGCGCTTGTGGCATCTATTGGAATTTTCCTGCCGGGTACATTCCTCATATTTTTTGTGATCAGATTTTGGGAGGGGCTTAAAAAGTATCGTATTGTAAAGGCTTCACTTGAAGGTATTAATGCAGCCAGTTCGGGTATGGTTATAGCCGCTGCTGTACTTATGTTTCTCCCGTTAGAACCCAATGTCCAAAATATCCTGATTACTGCCGGCACATTTGCAGTACTTGTATTTACCAAGGTTCCGGCGCCTGTTATCATATTAGCTGGTTTGGGAGCTGGGTTTGTATTTTAAACTTATTTGAGGCCAAATACTATTTGTATCATAATTCTCTGGCTCACTGGTACTCCACGTTGCCTTGGAGGATTCCATGGAGGGGCGTTTTCAATAATACGTTTTGCCTCTTCATCACATCCGGCTCCAATACCTCTGGCAATCTGTACGTCCGAGATGCTGCCGTCACTGGTTACTACAAATTGTACGAATACGCGCCCTTCTATACCCATGCGTCGTGCCTGGGCAGGGTACCGCATTGATTTTCCAACATAATTATAGAAAGCCTCAAAGCCGCCTCTGGGAGTTGCAGGTTCTTCAACTATCTGAAATATTTGATCTGCAACCTCTTCGTCTGGCGCTTCTTCCAGTACAATTTCCTCTATGAGTTCGTCTTCAGTTATTTCAATGTCAAGGTCTACCTCTATATCTTCCTCTATTTCTTCCTCATCAGGAACCTCTATAATTTCAGGTTGCTGTATGCGTGGCGGAGGTGGGGGAGGTTGCTGAGTTGGAGGGATCTCCAGTAGATCTTCAAAGTCATCCTGTAGGTGACCCAGGTCTACCAGATCACCGGCATGATAACTTTTCCATTCAAAAGCTACGGTAACTATTGCTAAAGCTAAAAAAAGGCCAATGTTGAAGCTTAGGGCAGACCATCGGTAAACATCGGCGTGCTTGTTCTTTTTTAATTCAATCATAATAACTAATTATTTAGTTATAAAACTAATAAATTAGTTATTATGATCAAAAAGAAACCCGACTTTTAAGCCGGGTTTTATTATTTATCCTAATTTAAAGGTGATGGGCAAAATAATTCTTTGCTTTACCGGTTTACCTCTTTGCTTAGGAGGACTCCACTTGGGAGCGCCTTTAATTACTCTTACGGCCTCTTCGTCGCATCCGGCACCGATACCTTTAACAGCTTGTACTTCGGTTAGGGAACCATCTTTATCTACTACGAACTGCACGTATACTTTACCTTCGATACCCATACGTCTGGCTTGTGCAGGGTATTTTAATTTGTCGGCCACATATTTATAGAATGCCTCATAACCACCAGGAGGTGTTGCCGGGTCTTCTACAATCATGAAAACTTCTTCTGCAACTTCCTCTTCCGGAGCCTCTTCTATAACGATGTCTTCAATTACTTCTTCTTCTGTAATCTCCACATCAAGGTCTACTTCAATTTCTTCTTCGATTTCTTCCTCATCAGGAACCTCTATAATTTCAGGTTGCTGAATCTTTGGTGGAGGGGGAGGTGGCTGCTCTGTTGGTGGGATTTCCAGCAAGTCCTCAAAATCATCCTGAACCTGTCCAAGATCAACTAAATCTCCTTCATCGTAGTTTTTCCATTCGAATGCTAACACTACCAAACACATGGTAACTAGCAAACCAACATTGAAGAAAAGACCAGTCTTTCTGCCTAGGTTAGCTTTTTCTGTCTTTTTAGCTTCCATTATTAATGTGCTCTTTTATTTAAAATCAAAATGAGTCGTGTTTTCAAATATACAAAACTTAATTAATTTTCAATCAAGCTTTTAACTTATTACGTATATTAAACAGCAATAATCCCAAAAAAGATCCGGCGATATTAGCCACGGCATCATACGCCTCCATCGACCTGTCTGGTATAATACTTTGAGCGGCTTCGATCAAAAAACCATAGGTTGCTGCTATAAGCATTCCGATGTAAACGGCATGCTTTCTTCTAACGGAATCTTTAAGGTTTTCGTATAAACCGCTGATCAGCAAAAAAGCAAGAACAAAGAATACAAACCCATGTCCCAGCTTATCATATGAAAAAATGGATAGATCGGGAACAGACTTGCCTGGGGTTAGGGTTAGGATCAGGATTAAAATTGCCCAACCTATCGATCCTATCAGATATTTATTAAGCATGCAAGTTAACCGCCTATAACTTCTTTGTAGGCATCAGCGCTCAATAAATCATCAACTTCTGACTGATTCGATATTTTGATCTTAATCATCCATCCCTTTTCGTAAGGATCTTCGTTAACCATCTCCGGTGCAGCTTCAAGCTCGGAGTTTACCTCTTCCACGGTACCGCTTAGTGGCATGAAAAGGTCAGACACAGTTTTTACAGCCTCTACCGTGCCAAAAACTTCGCCTCTTTCAATTTCCTCTCCCTCTGTTTCAATTTCAACATAGACTATATCGCCAAGTTCTCCCTGTGCGAAATCGGTAATTCCAACTGTAGCGATATCGCCATCAATTTTCACCCACTCGTGATCCTTTGTGTACTTTAGTTCGTTCGGAATGTTCATATCTTTTTTGTTAAATTTTCGGCTCAAAAATACATTCTTTTTCTAAATGCAGAAATTTTATTGAGCTAAACTAAAACGTATCTGAACTCCTAATCTGGTAGTAGCCCTTCTGTAAGAATTAGATATTTTGGGTTCGTTGATATTACGCTCAAAATAGAACTGCAGATTGAGCTTTTCATTCAACACATAGCTGATATTTGGCCTTAGCTGAATGTTCAACCCGCCATTAGTTATAGTATTTACTTCATTGATCTTTCTCTGAATGGTTTCAGTATCCCTGATGGTGAAATTCATTCTGAAAGTGAGATCATTTTTTAGGGAGATAACTCTGCCCTGAGATTTGAAGGGAAGTTTAAAATTGGCTTTTGTAAATCCTACTTCGAGGACGATATCATTACTTCTTACCTCTGTTACCTGTGCGTTGGTGATGTTCAATGCTACATCACGTTTGGTTTTATACTCTGCCTTTGCAGTGAGTCTGCTTTTCGTTCTGACATTTATACCGATCAATGGAGAAAACTGTTCACTGATCATCACCTGACTGATGATATAAATAGGTATAAGCCTTCCCTCACTGTTAACACTGCCAAATTCAGATTCGTTATAGCGCTCAATATTGCGATCTAACTCAAGCCCTTGTGTGTAATCTAATGAATTGCTATAATTTGAAACAGTATAGTTAGATTGATAGCCGTGTGTAATTGATACTGATTGGAAAACCTTTTGTAGTGCAGGAATTCGGCTTAGACCTGTGTAGTCCACCCTCCAATTGGGCAGTGGAGTGGCAGGGAACGGACTCAAACTCACATCATTAGCATTTTTACCGGTATACGCAGCTATAAAGGCTGGTATAATTACATCTTGTGAATTTGTATCATATACGATTCCCGTCTTTTCATTGAAACGGTTTAAGATGTTAAATCTGTTGGTTTCAAAATCCTGAAATACTTCAGAGTTGTTATCGTCATCATCTCTGCTAAAAGCAGTTCTAATACTCATAAACGATACCGAATAAGCACCGGACCTGCTTGGGTTTAGTGACATAAAGAGTGGTTCTTCCCCATCAGGGGCCTCATTCCTGAAGATTTCTTCATAGGATGAACTCTTGGTTTTCCTCACGTCCAATTGCACCTTGAGGTCCCTCAGGGGCTCAACATTGGCCCTGATATTATAGTCCTCCGTTTTGGTCTGAGTAAAGGGTGCAGTCAACTCATTGTTTGTGGTTAGGGCGCCTGCCTTCTGAAGTTCAAAGCGAATATCAGGATCTTGTGAACCCAGGATAAATGGCAGGCCGGGTTCATTCCAGCTACTGTCCATTCCAAAAAGGAAAGCTCGCGGCATATAGCCGGGGATCAACGTTCCTTCCCGAAGGGTATAGGTGGCGTTGATCGACCTTACTGACATCAGGAATCTGAAAAAGCCTTTCAGTCCCTTGTTTTCCGCTTTGGGTGCTTGCTGGGTTGTATCCTGCGGAGAGGTTGTCTGCCTTAAAGAACTCCTTCGGGTACTTCTTGAGGGAGAATTAATCTCTTTCAGGAAATTTATTTTATTGTACAGTTTGATCAGGTCAATTTTTCCGCTAACCGTATTGTCCCTACTGTTCTGAATGGTATTACCAAAGTCAAGGCTATCCGGCCTGTTGATTGGACCTGCCGTCCATGAATAACCTGCCTGGTACCTGTATTCAGCGCTTGTCCAATTTGTAATGGGTAATTTATCCAGTGGCAACCTGTAATTGGCACTAACCGTCTGGTCAAAATTTTTCATCCTGCCCAGGTTTTTAAGATTGGTCATTACGGAGTCCCGGTACTGGTCAGCAGTTATATATTCATTTGTACTCAGACTGTTACCTCCTCGGGGGTCACTGTCTGGCTCATCTATAATAGCGTTGGCCCGGGCGTTGTAATCAAGCGAAAGACTCTTTGTAATATCCCACTGTAAATTATAAGTACGGTTAAAGGTGAAATACTTCTCCATGTTTACAAGATCACTATTGTAAACATCCGGATTGTTGCGATATACCGTTTTTCTAAACTCTCTTCTTAATTCACCTCTTACCGAAATATTAGTAGGAACCGGGGTGAAATTGAAGTCTTTGATCAATTGTAAAAACGGAGATTTGAGAAATTTAATGTTTTTAAAAGGCTCCCATGGAAGTACCTGAGGGCTATAATTGTAAGCCACAGCAGCATTATGATTTTCTTGTAGCTGTTGTTGCAAGTTGAAGTTTGTTCTGACCATTTCACTGTAAGCATAAGTGAAAGACAGGTTTTCAACATCATAAATGTGTTTTTTGGCATCAGGCTTAACCTTAACCTTTCTCACATTGGTGAAGTTTATACTTCTTCTTGTAGTTTCATCCGTTACCTGATCTTCATATTCTCTTCTTTCTTCTTCCGTTTCTAACGACTGTAACGTAGCCTCCAATGTAATATCCGGATTAGCCGGGTCAAATTTTGGTTTAATAGTCGTTTTTTCATAGCTCACATACATTGGGATTTTTAGTCCTAGCTGCTCGGGTAGAAGCTTGTCAAGCGTAACATTAGCAGAAACATCATAGGAGGTAGTTTCTTCACGTGTACGTTCTGCAATCTTAGACTGAATACCACCAAAGCCAAAAGTAGTATGCCTTGCAGTTGCTGTTATATTAGCAAAGTCGGCCAGTTTGGTATTCAATGTTGCATTGGCGGCCCAGCCTTTAGTTCTGTCAAAATCAGTTACCCTCAACTCATTGGCCCAGATACAAACCGATTTACCAGCACCATCAGAGCGTGGATTTCTGACACCTATGGTAAGCCAGGTTACCGCGCTCATATCAGGGTTTCCTCGCAGTCTTATCAGATTGTTCCCAACTTCCTTAGGCCCATTGAGAGGGAAGAGCTCTCTTTTGGAAATATTCTCCCTGTCACGTTCTGATTTTAGTGCATACAGGGCATCAATATCTATGTCAATTTCATTTACTGCCGGCCAAATATCTTCTGCCAGCATGGCACCTTGTTCGGTTATTTTAAGAGGTACTTCTATTTCATAATAGTTTGAATCTACATCTGATCCTAACCTTAGGAAAGCAGTAACTTCATTATCATCTGCATCCTGACTGTCTGCATGTAAAAACATTTTGATCCTGCCATAATTGATCAGGTCCAGCGCCACTTGCTTGTACACTGCACGTGCATTGCCATCTTCAAGGTCTTCGACACATACCTGTAGAGACTGCTCGTTTAATCGTCTTTCAACAGACGAGGTGTTGTCTCTATCCCTGTCAAAACCCGGAGGCAATACATAGGGCGACAACGTTTCACTCCCTGCACCGTTTTCTTCGATGTTTACTACTGAAACGGTGAGGTTTGTGAAATCCTCTGCTTCATTTACCTGATTGAATTTAGGGTCCGCCAAAGAGTTGTCATACCTACGCCATCTACTGGCCACAAAGCGGAAGTTAGCCATCCTTAGTACTACCGGCTCCGAGAAGTCTGTAAGATAAGTTCTTAAATATTTGATCGATTTGAAGCCAGATATTCCTCCGTAGGTGGCATCAGGTTGTCTGATGGGGATCCTGAACAGATACCAGGTAACCTCATCTCCATTTTTCTGTTGGGTTACCTTGTCCACAACATATTCATGATTTTCCAACTGATTTGGGTTCAAATCAATTTTATATTCATAATACTCCTCCAGTTCGTTCAGAGTGTTGTCATTGTTCAGGTCTTCATTGTCGGGTATTGTGGTGGCGGATGGAGTGTAAAGTCCTGTGTTGTCTGTCACTACAGGCGAGTTATTTTCCACACCATTGAAATTTTTGTATCGCTCAAGGATACCGGCATCTTTAGCATCAAGCTCATCTCCAAGGAAATAATTGAAGTCATCAGCCGCTGGGTCAGGAAAGTTGGCGAAAGCCTGAAATGGCCCATAAACCTTTTCACCTTCATTACTCAAGCCATCAAAACCCACGTCCTGATTAGCTCTTGCTGATTCAGAGTTATCAAATGCATTAGTAAGATATTGTTGAGTGGTTACGAAGCCCCAGGGCGGCGTTTGTTCTGCGCCCGTAGGATTACTAATGTCAACACCGTCAGCGGGCAATCCATTCTCGAAGGCATGTCGCCCGTCTGGTATTAAATCCTCTGAAATAGACCCAAGGTTGAAGTAAAGGTCTCCACCAGTTGTATTAGGTTTGCTATTACCACGGCCGTCGTCTACATTACCATAAGACGAGTTTATGAAAGGATCCATCAACCAGAACTCAATATATTCAACGTTTGATTTGTCAAAATCTACTTCTGAGCGAATTGCATTAGTTATACCGCCCCAGTTGGATCGTATTTCGCTGGGGTTGGTGAAAACACCATCGGTGCCAGCCACATTTGGGTTTAAATTGTATTGCCCTCTTTCTGCAGGATAGTAGGCAATGTCAAATATCGGCTGAATGTTAATGACGTTTGGGTCCAGGTTTGGAAATATTTCCTGCGGGGTTACCTGTCTTACGTAATGATTTTTAAGATCTTCGTCGGATATGCCATCAGGCTTTCTCCTATCGCCACGATAGAAGAGATTATCTACCTGGTACCATGCCAGTTTTGCCCTTTTATATCCATATTCCAAAGTTTGTCCATTGGCACCATTAAACCGGTTATCCGAAGTGCGAGGGGTTGCGGCTAACTTCCAGCTATTAGGGTTCCCCAGAGCAAAAGGTGTCGCTGTATTCTCAAAGTCATCAATATAAGAAGTGCCTTCACCATCAACCACATTGGATGTTCCTGGTATGAGCTGGGCAAATTCTGCATTAAATGTAACACTGGATGGTTCTTTCGTTTGGATCAACGGCAGCTTGTCAAGCATTTTCGTAAGAAAACGCGAGTCTTTTCTCACGTTGATGTCAAAACCATATTTAGTATTCCTTGTAGGCTCATTACCAACACTTACACGCGATATTAAAGGCCTTTCATTTAAATGGAGCAATGTGGCACCAAGGGTGATGTCATCGTCCACTTTATAATCAAATCTTGTTCCCAGCAGTGTTCTGGATTGAAAGTTGAAAAGGTCTGCCTTCTCGTATGAAATGGTTAACTGTTTGCCAGAGTTGAGTACACCTTCATTGATAATATTTACTTTTCCAAATGTATAATCAACCTGATAATCCACGCCTTCCTGTAGAGGAGACCCCCCTGCATAGACCCTTACAGATCCTTCGGCAATGTTAAACCCGGGAATGACGATCTCGTTAGTTGAGCCGGCCTGAAAGCGACCGGTGATTACATACTTGTTTTTGCCTGAAACCAGTTCAGCATCGTTTCTGGTTTTATTATATAGTTCTTCATAGACATATTTTTCAACCAGACTTTGTTCCTGGGGTTGAAACTCGTTTCGTAAAGGATCCTCAAACGGCTGCAAATAGGGGAAGATAATTAAACCTGATTCGGGCTCAATGGTTACTCCTTCTACATAATCAAAATTACCATCTCTTGTCGGATCCTCATTTTGGTTAAGCCTGTCGAGGCCAAGGATCTCAATCAGTGGCTTTGTACTGGCCGTTACACCTTGCTGGAGTTGTGGGTTATCAATACCCGTGTTGTCATCCCTGTATATTATACGAAGTTGAAAACCTTCCTCTGCAATGTTGGTACCATTAAGGTTGTAAATGTTTTTCATCATCAGGTCCCATGTGGGCACTCTGTTGTTTTGAGCATCGGTAATGTTGATCTTTCTTGGTCTTAGTAATTTCAGAAATACGACCTGGTCTTCATTAAGGTTGGAGTAATCTTCTGAAAGCTCTCCTACTTTATAGCTTCTTCCATTGTAGGTATATTCGTATGCCACGGCCAAAGCCTCGTCATTTTGGAGCTTTCGGAAAAGAGTAATATATCCCATGCGGGAGTTAATTATATACTCATTCGGGGCTAATTTCCTGGCACTGCTAATTTTTTCAAAATCCAGCCCGTTTGACTGATCACCAAAGAGGCCTTCCAGCCTTGAAGTTATATCATCAGCATTTCTGCTGTTCAATCCTAATAATTGTTGATAAAGTGAGTTTGCTCCGTTGTAGTTAGCTACAGCCCCTGCCTCTGGAGTAACTACAGCATCTCTGTAAATGTTAGCTGCTTTGGGTTCGGCCAAATCCATCAAACCAACAACGTTTCTCAGGGTTTGAGTGTCGTTGTTTCTGTTAACTACATAAACTTCAACACGGGTTACATTCACTCCTGAGTTTATTGCTGGAATACTGCTCAGCCATTTTTCATAATTGTCCCTGAAGAAGTGCCCCAGGAAGAAGTGCCTGTTTTCGTCATAGTTTGATGCCAATATCTCAAATTCACGCCCTTGTACACCGCCGCCGTCTATGGTTATTGACTCGGATTTACCTCTTTGTGTGGATGCTACACTGGTAACGTAAAGGTTTCCGAATTGCATCTGTGCTTTAATACCAAACAGGTTTTGCGCCCCTGTGATCAAACTGTTATTAAGCGGAAGGCTTACATTACCAATTTCTAATTTCTGCAGAATGTCTTCTTCATAACCGGTGTATTCTACCTTAAGGTTGTTTTCAAAATCAAAGGAGTTGTTGTTATCAAAATTTGCGGTGACTTGAAGTTTTTCCCCGATTTTACCCACCACGTTCATGCTTATCTGTTGATCAAATTCAAAGCCTCCGCTTCTTTGTTGCCTGATCGGGATGTTTGGATTGTTGATCCTTTGCCACCTGCCACCAAAATCAAGCGTAACAAATCCTCTTGGTATGATTTCCACATAAGTACCTCCAAAAATCCTGTCGAAGATAGGGCTTACATAAATAGGAGGTATGAGATTTCTGCCGCTTACTGCGCTTTCGCCATCTAGTCCTGCAGACCGGTTTTTCCAATATTCTTTTAGCTGCTGTCTTTCCTGATATTGTTTAAACTCTTCAAAAGACATAGAGGAGGTCGGCCGGTAATTCAAATCACCAATCTTTTCATAGATGGTGTAGTTCATGCCGGTATCGATCTCAACATCTAACTGAAGGCTGGCCGGATCCTGCAGCAAGAGGGGAGACGGACTCGTTACATTGCTGAACGGATCACCGAGGCGATCTTTAGGTTGATAGGTTGGCTTTCTTGATGGCTCGTATTGTTCGTTTTTTGCTGAATCAAGTTTTGTAGTATCTTGTTGTTGTAACTTTATAAGATACTTTTTCGTAGAACTTGTTAGGTTAAAGCCTTTATTCTTTGGATCTTCTTCATAGGTAAATCCAGAGCAAATCACGTAAGCGCATAGAATAGCTGATAGCGATTTATAGAATCTCTTTGAAATCAAAACGTAAGTATTATCACGCGTTTTTTAAAGTGAGCTTAATTAATTCCTCCAAAGTAATCGTATTTCCCGAATTTTTCAGGATCCTGTCGATACTTTTTTCCGCTGTAGATTTGTTAATTCCCAGCGTTATCAACGCGGATAACGCTTCAGAACGTATAGTATTGTGTGAAGATGATGTTAATTCTGATTCATCAGGATAAAGGCCTTCTTTCCTGATCTTGTCCTTTAACTCCAGAATAATGCGCTGGGCTGTTTTTCCTCCAATCCCTTTCACGCCCTGAATCACTTTAACATCCTCATTAATAATGGCTTGCTTAAGTTCTCCTGACGATAGCGATGATTGTATCATCAAACCGGTACTTGGTCCAACCCCAGAAATAGAAATAAGATTAAGGAACATCTTTTTTTCGGAAGCGTTTGAAAAACCATAAAGTGTATGCGAGTCTTCCTTTACATGCAAATAAGTATGTAGCATGATGTTTTCGACGTCCTTAATATCTCCATAGGTAGCCAATGAGATATTAACATGGTATCCGACCCCGTTGACATCAATTATCACGTGGGTCGGATCTTTGAATGAAAGTTTACCTTTGAGGTATGAAATCATTTTTTAGGTTGTTATGGTATATCTGGGCATCAACCACTGCAATAGCGGTCATGTTAATTATTTCTCTGACTGAGCTACCCAGTTGTAATATATGAACAGGCTTTTTCATGCCCAAGAGTATCGGGCCTATTGCTTCGGCGCCACCAATTTCCATCAGCAGTTTATAGGCAATATTACCTGCAGCCAAGTTAGGAAAAATAAGCGTATTTGCACCTTTCTCAGCTAACTCGCTAAATGGATAGTTATTTTGTTGGATTTTGGTATCCAAAGCGACATTTGCCTGAATATCTCCATCTATAATAAGCTCAGGAAATTTTTCCTTGGCCAGTTTTACGGCCTGTTGTACTTTCTCAGGAATTTCTCCCTTGCTTGATCCGAAGTTGGAATAAGAAAGTACGGCTACGCGAGGTTCAATGTCGAAGAACTTTACCCCACGGGCCGTCATTCCTATAATGTCCACAAGCTCTTCTGCCGTAGGGTTTACATTGACTGTAGTGTCTGAGAAAAAGAATGTACCTTTTTTGTTGGCGATAATATACATGCCAGCTACCCGCTTTACATCCTTTTCCATTCCAATTACCTGTAATGCAGGTAGTATAGTCTTTGGATAGTCCTTTGTAAGGCCTGAAATAAGTGCATCAGCTTCGTCATGCTCGACTAACATGCTGCCAAACATGTTTCTCTCACGCATTAATTTCGTAGCTTCATATAAGGTTACTCCTTTGCGCTTACGTTTTTCGTAGTAGAACCTGGCGAATTTCTCGACTCTTTCGTCTTCTTCATAGGTGTCAATAATGACACAATCATTCAGCTCAAGTTTATGTTCTTCAATAAGGTTTTCTATTACATCCCTTTTTCCCAGCAGGATAGGGTGAGCAATTTTTTCATCCTGCATGATCTGTGCTGCCCTTAGTATTTTCAGGTCGTGGGCTTCTGCAAATACAACGCGTTGAGGGTTCTTTTTAGCACGATTGATGATCCTGGACATCAGCTTTTCATCAATACCTATTCTCTGCTGAAGTTCAATATGGTACTGATCCCAGTCTTTGATTTCAATTCTTGCCACGCCGCTCTCCATGGCAGCCTTGGCTACAGCAGGGGATATGGTGGTGATCAATCGAGGATCGAGTGGCTTGGGGATGAGATATTCCTTGCCAAATACTATTTTATTGTCACCATAAGCTTTGCTTACCATGTCAGGTACCGGCTCTTTGGCCAGGTCTGCAATGGCCCTTACCGCGGCTAGTTTCATTTCTTCATTTATAGCGGTAGACCTCACATCTAATGCCCCCCTGAATATGTATGGAAATCCCAGAACGTTATTCACTTGGTTAGGGTGGTCAGACCTGCCAGTGGCCATGATGATGTCATCACGGGTTTTCATGGCTGTTTCGTAATCAATTTCAGGGCTAGGGTTAGCTAATGCAAACACAATAGGGTTATCTGCCATAGATAGAATATCTTCCGGTTTAAGAATGTCAGCGACTGATAAACCCAGGAAAAAATCAGATCCTTTTATAGCTTCGGAAAGCGTTTCAAGATCAGTATCAATGGCAAATTCAGCCTTGGAAGCATCGAGGTTATTACGTTTTGTGCTAATAACACCTTTACTGTCGCACATGATGATATTTTCCTTACTGGCACCAAGTGCGATGTATATCTTAGTACATGCTATCGCTGCGGCCCCGGCACCATTCACTACTATCTTAATATCTTCTATTTTTTTATTAACCAACTCAAGGGCATTTAGTAGTGCCGATGCGGATATTATGGCAGTTCCGTGCTGGTCATCATGCATTACCGGAATGTTCATTTTCTCCCGCAGTTCCTGCTCTATTTTAAAACTTTCGGGGGCTTTGATGTCTTCCAGGTTTATTCCGCCAAAGGTCGGTTCCAGCGATTTTACAATCTCTATAAATTTATCAGGGTCCTCTTCATTGATTTCAATATCAAAAACATCAATTCCTGCGAATTTTTTGAAAAGCACACCTTTTCCTTCCATCACTGGTTTAGAAGCCTCGGCACCAATGTTTCCAAGGCCAAGCACCGCTGTACCATTGGAGATAACCCCTACTAAGTTGCCTTTTGACGTATATTTGTAAACGTCCTCTTTATTTGCCGCAATTTCTTTGCATGGCTCAGCTACTCCAGGGGAGTAGGCCAGAGCCAGGTCTAGCTGGGAGCTCAGGGATTTAGTGGGTACTACTTCTATTTTACCAGGTTGATTCTGCGAATGGTAATTAAGCGCGTCTTCTTTTCGTATTTTGATTGCCATAAGTTGGTATGTTAGCATGTAAAGCAGAAAACCACTTCATATCAGCTTACCACCTGAACATGCTGGTTTACAAGAAGAAACAGACTAGTCCGGTGGCTCCGGTTTGAAGGGGCCTTCTCATCCTTTAAAAAGGTAAAATTAATAAATAATAGTTAGCTACCAGAAGCTGATAGCTGCTCTTTGGTTTTAAATGTAGACAGAATTACTTCCAGCTCACGAATATACTCCCGCTGATTTTTCCCCGGGCTATACACAAAGCCTTCAATGTAATAGAGCCTGCCCAATTCTTCATCCACAAGGGTATAACTGATAAATGGTCCACCCATTGAAAGGTTATTCGTTTTCCACAGGCCTCTCATTTCTATTGCAAAGCTACCATTAAAGCTTACTTGTGTGGTCTTTACCGGTATGTAGGGCACTTTCGTTTCGGTCACGATGTGGGTTTCAGGCATCTCCGGGTCTTCAAATAACTGAAATCTCGCAATTGAATCCCTCAGGTCTATAATAGCCTCTTTTTCAAAGGCTTTTTCGGATTTGTAAGGCCTGTAGGTGATAAATACATTCATATCACTCTCTGCATTGATCTGTCTGAACCATACAAAACCGGGTTGGTTTACCACGAGCTTGTAGCCAAAAGGAATTCGCATAGAGCACTGGTGGTCTTCCTTGAGCATTTTAGATAAGCCTTCTACTTCTTTTGCTTTATAGAGCCCTTCTTCCAATCGTGTATTTTCGGCTTTGTTGAAGAACCCCTGAAGTTGCTTCTCATTCTCTTTGATGTTTTCAACAAGCATTTCTTCATTTTGGCCAAAGAGGTACATTACAGTTTGGCCTCTGGCAAATTCATCTTTGGCAGTATGAACAAAGAGGTTGGGGTCTTCCTTGATCTTATCAATGGAAGATTTTGTGAAGTAGTTTCTTACAACGCGCGAACCCGGCCGCTTGTCATCTATAGTCATAACAAACAGCAGGTTTTTGACTGACTTTAAAATGTCATTGAGGCTTCTTGGGTCAACATAGTTGAGCTTAAACATGGATTCCTCCCTGGGTAGGCCTCCCACTTCTGCTCTAAAGGTCTCTCTAATCTGTTCCCCGACTTTACCCTTCCATTTGGAGGAGTCCATTACTACTATAATCTCTCCGGATCTTCCGCTGGCAGGAGGGAGGAGCCCTTTGCTTTTCCTGCCACTACCACTGTCGCAAGACCAAAATACTGTTACTAATATTATTAAGGAAAATATGCTTCTCATATAGTTTATTCTTTATAGGAATAACCAGTGACTTACAATAAAGTCACTCGGAGCCCTAAAATTAAATAAATGAGAGCAGTTTTACTTAAGGCTGACAATTAGTTTTTGACCAGGCTTTATATTGTTCGTTTCCAGCTTGTTCATCCTCTTGAGCTCGTCAAGGCTGACCTCGGAAAACTTTCTTGAGATATCCCAAAGTGTGTCACCGGGCTGTACCACGTACATTTTGGAGCCATTCTGAGAGGTTACTATTTGTGGTGTAGATCTGGCTACAGTACGCGTATCCCCTGATTGCCATATATTCAGGCTTTGTCCTATGCGTATGGTATTGCTTCGGAGGTTATTCCATTGCCTGATATCTGCAACTCTTACGTTGTATCTTTCTGCTATTTTGCCCAATACATCACCACTGCGTACCCTGTATACAATTTTTTCCCTTCCATAGGTGCTTCCCACAGTATTTACGGCCAGATGTTGGATTTCTTTTCGCCCTACTTTACTTGCCGAATCAAGGATCGCAAGTCTATTTACAGCAAAAGACTCCTTAATATCCGCCGGTATTTTAAGAATATAGCCATTTTTGGTTTCGGGGATAACACCGCGCTTCAATCCGGGATTGAGCATTTGCAAGTCTTCGACGCAAACGTTTACCTGGTTGGCAAATGTTTGAAAGTGCAAATAATCAGCTACGTGTATAGTGTCGACTTCCATTCTGTACTCCATGTCTTCTTCTATGAAGTTATGCTCATGAGCGTAGTTCATTATGTAAGCAATGGCTATAAATTGAGGCAGGTATGCTCTTGTCTCCCGGTGTACATATGGATAGATCTCCCAAAAGGTATTTTTATATCCTGACCTTCTTATGGCTTTTCGGATGTTGCCCGGGCCGGTATTGTATGCTGCAATGGCCAGTTCCCAGTCACCAAACATATTATAAAGTTGCTTCAAGTATTTGCAAGCCGCTTCGGTTGATTTCTCCGGATCCATTCGCTCATCAATATACCAGTCCTGATGCAATCCGTAGTGCCGTCCTGTATAAGACATAAACTGCCATAGGCCCACTGCATGCGCCCGTGATACTGCCGTTGGGTTAAGCCCTGACTCTACTATTGACAGGTATTTTAATTCTTCAGGAATCCCATATTTTTTCAGATACTTTTCAAATAAAGGAAAATAGACATTTTTCCTTTTAATGATCATTTTGGTGTACTCCCTGTCCTTTACTGCAAAATAATTTACAAAGGCGTGAACCTTGTTGTTGTAATGTAAAGGAATCTCATTTTGTATACAGCTTAGTCTGTCTTTAATCAGATCAAAGTCTGCCTCGGCTGGAATAAATTCATAGTCTGATTCCGGAAAATAATAATTGTCCAGAGTATCAGCCAACGCCAGAGGGTCTGTAAGTGAGTCGTATGAATTAAATTTTGCTTCGCTTTCCTTTATACAAAAAAAGCATAGGGCAGTTAGTAATAGTTTTCTCAATTGAGATTAATTAAGTAATCCGAAAATGCTAGCAACTTATCTTCCTGAAAATCATCGGCCATGATTTGCAGGCCGATTGGTAAACCGCCGCTGTCTACTCCGTTAGGAACAGATATAGCAGGCAGACCGGATACTGACGATTGTACAGTGAATAAATCAGCAAGGTACATTTCCAGTGGATCCTCACTATGCTCTCCCAACTTGAATGCCGTAGTAGGCGTGGTTGGCATAATGATAAAATCGTATTTGGAAAGTATGTCCTTTGTTTGTTCTCTGATAATTCTCCTTACTTTTTGTGCTTTTGTATAATAAGCATCATAATAGCTTGCACTTAAAACAAAAGTGCCAAGCATTATTCGCCTTTTCACCTCTTCTCCAAAGCCTTCTGTGCGTGTTTTTTTGTACATCGACTCCAGATCAGAAGTATTTGGGCTCCTGAAACCATACTTAACACCATCAAACCTGGAAAGGTTCGAACTTGCTTCAGCAGTAGTGAGAATATAATATGTAGGAAGCAAATATTCAAGGATAGGGAAGTCAACGGCCTCGATAGTATGACCATCGGCCTTGAGCTTCTCCAGGGCTTCCTGGGTTTTTGATCTTATTTCTTTGCTTATCCCTTCTGTTTCCAGAGTTTCCCTTATATAGGCTACTTTGATTTTTTTTGAAGGGTCAAATTTTGCTTTGGAGTAAGCTTCGACAGGTTGGGTAGATACCGTACTGTCAAAATCATCTTTTCCGGCTATTACTTCCAGGGTAATAGCCATATCTTCTATATTTTTTGAAAATATGCCAATGCAGTCGAAAGATGAACCGTAAGCAATCAATCCGTGTCTCGATATGCGGGAATATGTTGGCTTTAGTCCAAGTATCCCACAAAAAGCAGCGGGCTGTCTTACAGAGCCGCCTGTATCCGAACCCAAAGATACCAGGCACATATCAGCTTGTACTGCAACGGCAGAACCACCGGAAGAACCTCCGGGTACGCGCTCGTTGTCAGCATCATTCAGCACTGGCCCAAAGGCAGAATTTTCATTGGAAGAGCCCATGGCAAATTCATCGCAGTTGTTGCGGCCGATTATGATAGCGTCTTCATCGATCAACCGCTGCACTGCGGTGCCATTAAACTGGGATTTGAAGCCTTCAAGTATATTACTGGATGCCTGCAACCCATGGTCAGTATGACAGAGGACGTCTTTTAAAGCTACAACCATTCCTGCAAGCTTGCCGGCTGTACCATTTTTCACCTTCTGGTCAACTTCTAAAGCTTTTTGTCGGGCTTCTTTATCATAAACCTCCAAGAAAGCATTAAGATGTTTTTTTGAATCTATGTTGGTTAAATAGTAGTCAACAAGTTCAGTACATGTAACCGAACCGGCTTTTAAATCTTTCTGAATAAGACTTAAGGAGGTGTACTTTTTCAAGGATGTTTATTTTTTTTCGTCCTCTAATTTTGCTGAGTCATCCATATCTTTTTTGATCTCTTTGGTGGCATCTTTGAATTCCCTGATACCACGACCAAGTCCTCGTGCCAGCTCAGGAATTTTTTTAGCTCCAAA
>NZ_SMLW01000661.1:0-32737 GCF_009711405.1 Fulvivirga kasyanovii
ACGACGCCAGGTCGTAAAGGAAAAGCTTGACGAGGGTAATAGCAAAAAGTGAAATGGCAGCTATACGCAGATACTTTTGCCTCTTCATAATGCCCAATACGATCAGCAACACAGCATAAAACCCCCACAAAATGCTAAGCGCCAATTTGTAGGATTGTTCTGATCCCGCCAGATCCATCCAGTTGATCAACTCACTACTGGCCACCCAAAGTATGGTGATATGCATTATCACGTAAAAAGCCCGTTTAAAATCTGTACTGGTAAAGAATGTTTTAACATTGTTATAAATAGCAAATATGAGCAATGCCACAAAACCATAGCTTACATAGCGTATCCCAATGTAAAAAACGCCCCTGCTGTAGTACTCGGCCAATGTCTGATCGATATAAAAATCCCTCAATTCGCTCAAAGCAAATAGTCCCTGTGTGAGGAATACCAAAAGCACAAAAAGGTTGAGTACCATGTTTATGTACGACAGGATCTTATTTTTAACCTTTCTTACATTGGCGATTGACAATAAAGAAAGAAACAGGATGGTATAATTAAGCACCCAGATACTCTTGAAGTGCCCCAATGCAAAATTCCGATCATAACCCTCATCCTGCACCCCGGAAAGCATAAATAACTGGTCCCAGTAACTGACAATCTCTGCCTGAAATGCTTTGTAGAGTGTGATCAGGAATATGGCAGGTATGGCATAACGTACTATTTTAAACAAGCCCCGTCTGTCTGTAAAACTTTCCGGCACCCGGATTGTGGCATTTAAGTAGGTAATGAAACCAAAAGCCGCTGCAAAGAGAATGGAAGTGAGGAAGTTAATATTAAGTAAGAATGTTGTTCCTTCTACAGAATCACCGTAGTAGTAATTTTGATAATTCTCTGACCAGTCGTGAAGGAGGCTGATAAAGGCCAGTGCCATCATTGGGTAGGACAGCTTTTCATAAACAGGAACATTTTTGCTTCTTCCAATCCAGAAAAGCAGTGTAGCCTCACCGACCCAAAGCAGCGTAACCCAGTTACCGTCCAACTGCACCGGTACAGAGATGGTAACGAAAACCATTACAAGCCCCACGGCCATGTAGAACAGGTTTTTATCGGCTTGCTGCTTGCGATAAATGATAAAGCTTACCGCTGCATGTATTGCTGCGTTCAACAGCGTAAACAGCCCCAGCAGGTGTTCACCTGTTTCATGGCCTTGCAGTAAATCAAACCCAAAAGCATAGAATATAAATGAATTGAGCAAAAGCAGCACCACATCGGCTTTGCCATATTTCTCCTGCCGGATAAGTTTATAGGAGAGGAATGTAACGTAAAAAATTATAAAATAAGCGCCCAGGAAAGTGAATGCAAGACCAAATTTCCCTGAATCATAACCACCAAAAAACCATGCACTGTAAATAAGCCATGTCAGTATGAAGGCTGAATAATAAAGTGACTTCCAGTACTTTTTAAAGGCTACGATGAGAATACCTGTATTGATGATGCCGATGTAAGTAAACAAAACACCGACTTTACCAGACCCTTCACTCAGCAGGAAAGGCACTGCATAAGCGCCTACAAGACCGATATGGGCAATGACGGGCCGATCATATTGAAGGGCTGCAAATACGGTAAAGGCCGTGAATACCACCATCAGCACAAAAGCCACCGGCTGGGGGAACAGATCGTAAAAAGAGTAGGCTGCAAATGTAATGAAATACATTATCGCCATGGCACCGCTGAGCAGCACAGCACTGAAATTCTCGTATTTCGGCTTAAGCTTAAAGGCAAAACCTAAAAGGCCGCCACCAACCAGGTATCCGAGAATAATCCTCGTAAGTGGACTGATAAGCTGATTATCAATAGCATACTTCGCTCCTACAGCCACTCCAAAAACAGTAATAGCTATACCAATCTTGCTGATCAGGTTCTCTCCAACAAATTTTTCAAAGTCCGATTTTACTTTTGGAATGGCCTTATGGATGGCAGACTCAACGAAGTTCTCCTTTTTCTCAACTTGAGAAACTAATTTAACGGGTTCAGGTACAGGTTTTGGAGGTACTGACTCTGCTACAAAGTTTTTTTCCTCACTTTCGATCTTTGGCTGATCAGTAGTGCCTTTTAACCTGTAAATCTCTGCTTTTAATTGATCTATTTCCGTCTTGAACTGCTCTTGTCGATACAGAAGTCTCTCCAGCTTTTCAATAAGCTCATCTATTCTTTCCTCGTTGTTTGCCATATTATTGCTAAGAGTAATCTGAATTAAAGGTTGTTGTAATTACTCCATCCCCGAAATATAACAAAATGATTTTAAATTGATAGGATTTTAAGCCAAATGCTTTAAAAGGGCTAAACTTTAAGCACCTTATTGTCAACAATTACAAAAATCTGATCATCAACCTTGGGCTTTATTTTATATAAGCCTGTAAACGCACCGAATGCCGGTAGCAAAGACTGATCTTTACTAAAATAGAAGCATGGTAAAGTTATACCCTGGCGCCCTTTTCCCCTCAAGTGTACCCCAGGATGAATATGGCCTGCAAAATTATAACACGCTTCCGGCACCTCATCTATAGGCTCATGCGACATGATAAATGAACCTACTTTCAAAGGTTCTCTGTGAATGATTAATTGATGTTTCAGGTACTGATAATCGCTCATGATATCATGATTGCCCATAACCAACTCGAAAGAAACGGCCGGAAAGTATTTAAGCACCTGCCCGAACACCTCCCATTCCTGGTTGTAATGACTATGAAAAAGATCGCCCATGAACAATACCCGTTCTGGCTTCACCTCCTGCAATAAGGCTATTAAGCGCTCTATGTTTTGGTCATTAGGGCTGTGAGGTACGGCTATCCCAGACCGCCGAAAGTGGTTAACCTTGCCCAGATGCAGATCCGATATGAGGAGAATACCCTTAGTTTTCCACAAAACAGCCTTTTCGGGATATAGAACAAATGTATTGTCGCGTATGGTAACTTCTTCAGACACTAAGCCAACCTTGTAAGTCAAATCATTAGAGGCAGGCAAAGTAATTCAAAAGAAGTATATAGAACAATTCGCCTTAAAAATTTTTCACACTCGAATGTTATTAGTTTGCATTCTGCTCAATAACAGCCTTCAACTGATGTACCGGCACCACACCTGACTGTCGCCATTTGATCTGGCCGTTTTTGAAGAGGATCAACGTTGGAACTCCCCTAACGCCATAAGCAGCAGCGGCTTGCTGGTTTTTATCCACATCAATTTTAATGATCCTGGCCTTACTTCCAATTTCTGACTTCAGCTCATCCAGCATTGGGGCCATCATTTTACAAGGGCCGCACCAGGTTGCATGAAAATCTACTAACACCGGCTGGTCTCCATTTATCAATTCCTGAAATTTTGACATAATCTTTGAGTTAATATTCTATTTCAGGATAATCAAAATCCATTCCTTTCAATAAAACCTGCTAAAATGGCAGATTCCCTAGCTTACTGATCAAACTGCAACTGCATGCGCCTCACCCTGTCCTCCAGTTTTTCGGAGCTCAGCTTCTCCCTGCTGAGCCTGTCTACCATGATGGGGAAGGCCAGTGGGGTAGGCTTATCGGGTTCTGTAATGATAATCTTCTGTTTATTTATCCGCTGCAGTGCATTCCGCATCCTGGCTTCTTCCAGTTGAAACTCCATAACCTCTTCATAGGCCTGCAGTAAAAGTAAGTTGTGGGATTCATAATCATTAAAAACATCAAAAAATAACTGTGAAGAAGACTGCAGGTGCCGCTCTTTTACCTGCTGCCCCGGGTAGCCTTTAAATACCAGCCCTGAAATCGAAGCTATATCCCGAAACCGCCTTCTGGCCATCTCTACACTGTTGATACTAGCCTGGATATCCTGCCATAGGTTATCTGCTGACAGCACATCGGTTTCTATGGCTTCGTAAAGCGGGATTTCCTGGTCGGAAAGTAGCTCAAAGCCATAGTCATTCATGGCAATGCTAAAGGTAATAGGGATAATTTTTGCTATGCGATAGGCCAGTAAAGCAGCCATGCCTTCATGCACAGCCCTGCCTTCAAAAGGGTACATCAACACATGAAAGCCTTCGGTACTTTTGAAGTATTCAACCAAAAACTCATTTTTAGTCGGCAGGTGCGATCTCTTCTTTTGCAAGTCCATCAAAGGCTGGAGAAATCGCAGCTCCACGTCATGATCAAAATCCTTAATGGTGATCTCATGTAGTTTTTTCCTGAGTACCACAGACATCTGGGACGATAAAGGCATTCGCCCACCTTGCCAGGAAGGTACTACTTTGGCCTTCTTTTTAGTTTTCCTTACCTGAACAGTCATGTCTTTTATCCGCACAAGTTCCAGATTACGACCGGCAAACCAGAACACATCCCCGGGATTAAGTCTGGCGATAAACCACTCTTCTATTGTGCCTATATATTTCCCACTTACATATTTTACCTGCAAGGATGAGTCGCTTACAATAGTGCCAATGGAAAGCCTGTGCCTCATGGCTATGCGCCTGTTGGTTACTTTATAGACGCCATTCTCGACCTCTACTTTACGATATTCGTCGTAGGCTGTCAGCGCCGCCCCTCCGGTAGTGATAAAATCCAGCAACCACCTCCACTCTTCTTCAGTGATGCTGCTATAACAAAAAGTACCTTTTACTTCCTGAAATATTTCATCGGGTCTGAAACCATCCGAAACAGCCAGTGTTACAAGATACTGGATCAAAACATCAAAAGACCGGATATAAGGCACCCTGTCTTCCACTACTCCGTTGGCAATAGCATCACGCAAGGCGGCCGCTTCTATTAGCTCCAGAGAATGAGTCGGCACAAAATATATTTTACTCAAAGCTCCCGGCTGGTGCCCGCTTCGACCGGCACGCTGCATAAAACGGGCTACCCCTTTGGGACTGCCAATTTGGATGATAGTTTCGACAGGCCTGAAATCGACGCCCAGATCGAGGCTGGATGTACACACCACTGCTTTGAGCTGCTCAGTATGCAGGGCCTCCTCCACCCAGTCCCGCAGCTCACGGCTGATGGAGCCGTGGTGCATGGCCATAATACCGGCCAGATCGGGAGACCTTTCCAGCAGCTTCTGATACCATATTTCGGCAAATGAACGGGTATTAGTAAAAATCAGTGTGCTTTTACTCTTTTGAATAATAGGTATTACTTTATCGATCAGCTTAGTACCCAGATGCCCTGCCCACGGGAGTTGCTCAACATCATCGGGCAAGACGGACTCTACTTCTATGGCCTTTTTAATATCGGATTTGATAACTCTATATTTTCCTTTTTGCAGTGAAGACCCCAGCAACGCCTGCAAAGCTTCATCCATGTTGCCAATGGTTGCGGATATTCCCCAAACCCTGAGATTGGGACATATGGTTTTGAGGCGGGACAGGGCCAGCTCCATTTGCACTCCCCTTTTTGACCCCATGAGTTCATGCCATTCATCGCAAACTACTGTTTTCAGGTTTTTAAAGAACTTCTCATACCCCTTTTGTGCCAGCATAAGCTGCAGGCTTTCCGGGGTGGTGATCATAAATTCAGGAGGGTTCCGTTTCATCTTTTCCCTTTCAGAAGGTGAGGTATCGCCGGTGCGCAACTTCACCTGCCAGTCAACATCGAGGCCTTGCACCGCTCTTTGAGCAGAATTGCTGATTTCCTTTGCCAAAGCCTTTATCGGTGTTATCCAAATGGCCCTTAATCCTTTGGCTTTGCTACCGGGTGATATCCCGGTTTCCTGCTGCTCACGTATGTACTCCAGCAAAACGGGCATGACCAATGAATAGGTTTTACCACTACCCGTAGGTGCATTAACGAGGCCATGATACCCATGAAGGTACGCCTGCCATGCTTCTTCCTGAAAAGCAAAGGGCTTCCATCCTTTCTCAGTAAACCAGTTATGGGCCAGGGTCAATAATTCAGGGTCTGTCATCCCGGTAAAAGAAAACGCTTAACTAACATTCATTTAAATCTACTAACATTGTGTTTACGATCAATGTATTGCCATCACTATCCATTAGTGAAATGTAATGAAATAAGTTCAATTCAATAAAATATGACCAGAACGATGCTGCCCAAATACATCATTCTTCCACTTCTGATACTGACTATCCATAATAGTTTTGCTCAACAATATAGTTCCTCCAGCCTTTACATGTATGACATGAAGCTGGTAAACCCGGCTTTTGCAGGGACTGGTGAGAAGCAGATATTCACTGCGGATTATCATACCACGCTCACTAACTTTAATGGACACCCATACAGACTCTTTATTACGTATGAAAACAATCTATCAAAAATTAATAGTGGTATTGGTACCATTGTATCTTATAACGAAATAGGCCCGTTCACTGAGTTTAGCGGGAATTTACTTTATGATTATCAATACAAACTCGGAGAGCAAAAGAAAGTTTCCTTTGGAACTTCATTGACTTATAAAAGGAGCTCAATCGATGAGAACGAAATTCGCCCCCTTGACCCTAATGATCCCGTTCTTGCGCAATCAGACTTTTCTTCTAATGATGTTAGCCTCCATTTAGCCGTGTTATTAATGGTCAAAAGCACAAGAGTTGGCCTAGGAGCCTACAATCTTTTAAAAACAGAAAACAATGAATATTTGGCACAAGCAGATAGCCGGGTACTCTTTTTCAACCTTGAAAACAAATACAACCTTGTCGAATGGTTATCCCTCAGACCATCACTTTTATACCAGACTGATTTTTCAAATACCTGGCTAGACGTTAATACTATAATCGAAATTAAAAAACTTGTATTAATAGGAGCTAATTACCAAATCAGAGGAGATAGAGACAATAACCTCAACATTAATGGTGGGGTTGCCATAAAAGACCGTGCGGAAATATTATTGCATGCTTATTCAAGCGCCTATAAAAAGACATTCAAAGGCCTGGATCCTGGCTTGAATTTCGAGGCCATGGTTAGGTTTAAGATTCAATAATTTTATATAATAATATTAATAAAAAATTGATTATTAATTTAATTACTTTTATTACTTTATTAAACTAGATTACATCGAAACCTAACCTAAGATATTCATGAGAACAACCTTCTTCACTTTCGCTATACTTTGTTTTTCCTTTTATTGCTTTGGTCAAACCCCTCAAATGATAGATAATCTGGAATCATTTGCCAAAGTCTATGGATATGTGAGGTATTTTCATCCTAGTGATGAAGCTTCTGATATTGATTGGGAATTGCTAGCTATTTATGGAGCTAAAAAAGTAGAAAGGTGCAAAACGCAGGAAGAATTAAAAAAAGCCCTACTGGAAATATTTAGACCTGTAGCCCCACTTATACAGATTGAAAAACACAATAAAATATCCTTTGACAGCTCCATGTTGGTTCCTCCATCGTTGAATGGCATGAAGGTTATTACCTGGCAACATCTTGGTTTAGGTATGGGACATAAAAATAGCATTTACCAAAGTGCTAGGCTCAATCGTAAGCAGAAGTTCAGAGGCCAAAGCACATTCGGAAGTGTATTCACTAAAATTCCCGTGCAAAAATATGCCGGGCTCCCTTTCAAATTATCTGCAAATACAAGAATGATAGAAGGGGGTGGAGCAATGCATTTATGGGTTCGTATTGAAGATAAGAATAGCAATCGTGGATTCTTTAATAATATGCAGGATCAACCCATTAAAGATACAGAGGCCAGACAATATGAAATAACGGGCACCCTTGACAGTGATGCTGAAAGTGCCTTTTTTGGAGGGTTTCTATCTCACGGTGACATAGGAGAACTCGATGAATTTGAATTTAAGGTTCTACTGAATAACGAGTGGACAAGCATATTTAATGAAGATTTTGATAACCCATCCGACTCTTCCCTTTTCAGCTTTGAACCTGGAATAGGCAGATACGATTCCGGAATAGATGGCTATAAATTCAAAATTCAAAAAATACTACCAGGTGATCAGGCATTGGTTATTTCAAAATCCAATGCTATTGAAGTGGGGGAAGTTGCAACTGCTATTTTTGAAAAGCATGCCCAAATCGGCGAATGTATTAAAAAAGACATAAACTCTGAATTGGCATGTATCATTCCACTAGCGCTTTACGGAGATGATAACCATACATATCCTCAGGTACCTCAAAAAGAGCTAATGAGCCTGAAGGAGGAGCTAAAAACGATTGAAAAAAGTCATATTTCAGGTTCTAATCTCTATGTACGCCTAGCTGATATTACCATCACATGGAATATATTTCAACATTTCTTCCCCTATTCCAACCTGGTTGAGGTTGACTGGCTCTCAAACCTTAGAAATACATACAAAAACACATATAATGACCACTCTGAATATGACTTCCTTAAAACACTTCAAAAATTTACAGCTCCTTTAAAGGATGGACATATTAATGTTTATAACAGTAAAACAGCTCATAAGGAGGCTCATGTGGCCCCAATAGACTGGGAATGGATTGAAGGTGAACTTGTTATAACCCAGGTGATGGATAGTTTACCACTAAAACAGGGGTCATTGGTCAAGATGATCAATGGCATAAAACCATCTGACTATTTCGTCGAAATATACAAGTATATCTCCGCAGGAACAAAAGGGTATATGCAGCATAGAGCGTCACTTGAAGCACTGCGGGGTAAAAAGAATACTGAACTCACACTTTTGGTTGAAGATTTTTCTGGCAGACAAGAAACCCTAACCATTAACCGGAGCATGACGGTTTATGATCACTTCAATAATAAGCATGCCCGAGATGTACATAAAGAGGTAGCTGAGGGGATTTATTATATTGATCTTGATCAAATTTCAATGGAAAAGATCACAGAAATAATGCCTGAACTGGAAGCCTCAAAAGTCATTATTTGTGATCTGAGAGGGTATCCTAATGGAAATGACGGGTTAATTGAGCACCTTTTGACGGTAAAAGACACTTCTGACCATTGGATGAAAATACCTGAAATTATTTATCCTGACCAAGAAAACATCGTAAATTTCAAACCATATAATTGGAGCTTAGAACCTAAATCTCCACATATTAATGCTGAGATTATTTTCATAATCGATGGAAGGGCTATAAGCTATGCGGAAAGTTATATGGGATTTATTGACCATTATGACTTAGCCACTATCATCGGCCAGCCAACAGCAGGCACCAATGGCAATATAAATCCTTTTACCCTCCCTGGCGACTATAGAATATCATGGACGGGCATGTGGGTCGAAAAACATGATGGCTCTCAACATTATGGAGTAGGCACTCTACCCGATATTACCGTAGATAAAACCATTTCAGGAATACGAGAAAACAGAGATGAGTTTTTAGAAAAAGCCATCGAGATAGCTAAGGAAAAAACGAGACAAAACGGAAGCATTAAAACAGAATAAAACTATAAAAAGTCGTTCACACCCCTGATGTGAATGACTTCTCTGCCTCTTATAATTCACAAAACACTAGATGTAATTTATGCTATCGTCGGTCTCGATTGAAATAGTATAATTATAAAACCCTACTGCATTTCTCATTAAATCTGAGGTATGATTTCTAACATATAATTACTAACTTATAAAGAGCCGGAATCGCAGGCTTTTTCTGTTTGGTATGGATATTGGGTATTCGGCAATAACACTTATCAGATTTTGTCACCAATCTCTATCGTTATGAATATAAAATCTACAATAACTGTATTACTGACCGCAATCAGCACGGTCTGTATATCACAGGTCAAAGAACAATGGAGTACCTCGCTACAGGGAAATGTCAACTGGCAGCAGGTTACCCCGGCAGGCCACTTGCTCATAGGAACCGAATCTGCACTGACATCCGTTGATCCCCAAACAGGTAAAATACAATGGGAAATCTCCCGGTTCGGAGGTGTACCTCAGGATAAGGTACAACAAGCAGGTTCTTCACCACTGGTATCAGTGAATAGCAATGGTGATATCTTTATGATAGACCCATTTACCGGCGAAGTGAAATTTGACTCTCAAAAAGCCGGGATTGCAGAAATACTGGACGACTATGTGCTTTACAAAGCCAATGGTATTTTAATAGCTGGAAAAGATGCTTCCAATAAACCAGCAATGGTTTTCGCTAACCTAGCTGACGGAAAAATAGCCTGGAAACTTAGTGATGACTACGGCCGGGTTGTAAGCGTAAATGAGCTTAGCCCAAACGAACTTCTTATTGTCACTTTGTTCAACAACTACAAGATCAACAGCAAATCAGGGGAAGTGATCTGGAGAAATGATGTATCGGAGGCCAACAAGCAACTGGAAAAGCTGGGGGCTTTTGGCAGCCTTATGAAGCAGGCAGCGACCCAGCACGCTGAAGGCATGGATTTCAATGTCAAGTTTTACAAGCATCCTAAAATGGATATTTTCTATGTGGGTTCAGAGCAGAAAAAGGAGTCTTCCTTTAGCAGCTCATCCTCATCTCCTCCTCCTGTTACTTACTCATCGGTATTTTATGCCTATAACATGGGCGACGGAAGCCGCATCTGGGAAAGTCCGCTTGAAGTTGACGGCAGGCTAAGCCACCTGTTTTTTCATGATAAGGGCCTGGTAATTCTGCCTGATGATGGTGCCAATACAAAGATCAACCTGTTCAGCAACAAAACCCAGGAAGGTAGCTGGGGCAAAAAAGGAAGAGGTGTAAAGGTAAAGGGTGGTATTTATGATTACATCCCAGTAGGCAGTGGCCTTTTGCTAATTTCCAAAAATGGAGATAAAAATTACCTTACTTTCCTGGATACCAACCTGGGCATACTGACTTTTGAAAAACCGGTAAAAATAGATGGAGAAGTGGTGCGTAGTGAGAAAATTGATAATGGTGTATTCTACGTAACCACGGAAGAGGCCAATGTACTTAATACATCTACAGGTGAGCTTTTACTGGATAAATCCATCAATACATCTCCAGCGCTGGTTGGCAGCAAGGATGATAAATTTTACATTTTTGATACCAAAGAGAATAAGCTGAAAGTAATGAACAAAGCCGATGGAAAAGTTAGCAACCTGTCGGATGTGGCACTCAAATTTGAAGGCAAGGAAGCCCCAACCGGCCTGGAAGTGAGAAATAATGGCATCTTCATTCATTCAGACCAAAATGTGGCCTTATTTGACCTGTCAGGAAAATTGAACTATCAAAGTTATTATGAAGCCCCAAGAGAACCCGGCTTAAAAAGAGCGTTGTTATATGCTCAGGCCGTACGTGCTGCCTATATCGGTGCGAGCGCCTATGCGGCTTCGGGAGTCTATCAATCGGCAGCGCCTCAGGTAAAGCAGGAAGATGCACTGGCCGGCGCTATGGTAGAGGGTATCGGCCAGGCCTATGGCGAACTTGGTGATGCAGCCTCTGACTTCGCAATGAAATCATTCAAGCAGGCCAGCGCCCGCTTCAAAGCATCTACTCAGTCCCGTGATTTTATGATGATATTGTCAAAACAGGAGGGCAACAAAAACGCCTTGCTGAAAGTGAATAAAAACACCGGAAAGGTTGATGCATACATAGACCTCGGAAAGGAAAGAATGCCAAACTATGCTGTGGACGATGTCACCGGGCAGGTATTTTACCAGACCGGATCAAGCATTGTAGCAGGGTATCAGCTTGATTAAAATAACTTTTGTAGCCGTTTCCTGATTACCGGAGACGGCTACAACCCTTTCAGTTTATCTCCTATAAATAAATAGATGCCATAGTTTAGCATAAATTGCAGCAAATAAGCACATGCCAAAGCAAGCAGCACCTTAACCACCTGAATCAGCTTTCTGATCTCAAAAAAAGAAAAATACACCCAGAAATTGTAGACCAGGGTAATAGCACTGTAAACAGCAATAACCTCACCCTTCAGCGCAGGCATTACTGCAATGACCGGAAACATCAATAGCAGCATGAGCAGTTGCTGCGCGGTGATGTAGATATTCAGGATCAGGTTTTCGGTATAGTTATATTTGCTGCCGATAAAAAAGAGCCATGAAAACAAGGCGAAGACAGGAATGGCTATAATATTGATAACCGTGGTATACTGCTCCGCAAATGACAGGAACATCGCTAAATAATCAACCGGCAGTATGTGTAGAACAGGTCCGGGTTTTTCGCTCAGGAAAAGATCAAAACGTATGGATACATATGTGGCCAGGGCACCGATAAGCAGCAGATATTTGACAGGCACATACAAACTCACCCGTTTACCTTCCAGATAAGCTCTGATTGCCGCTCCCGGTCTCAAAAAAAGCTGACTCACGGTATAAAAGAGACCTTTCTCTATATCCAGGGACGAAAAGAAGGTTTCCTTCACAAAATAAGGAAAGTTAAAGCGCCTTACACTGGCACTCTGCCCGCAGACATTACAAAAACTACCTTCATAACTGTTGCTACAATTCTTACAGATCATGACCGGCAATATACAAACATGCCGATTGTATAGCACTTAAAATCTATGGATTGGCAGCTCAAAATTGAATAAGCATCAAGAGCGTCCCCGGGAGAGTACTCTTAATGCTTTCAAAAACTTTAATAAACAGGGTGCTCCGGCTTATTGGCAAGTATACTTTCTATTTTTTCCATCACCTCAGCCGTCAGCTTTTCCTTAGCTTCCAGTGCTTTCAGGTTTTCCTGTAGTTGTTCTTTTTTTGATGCCCCAAGGATCACAGTGCTTACATCATCATTTTTAAGACACCAGGCAAGGGCCAGCAAGGGCATGCTCATGCCAAGTTCTTTAGACAATCCGGTAAGCTTCTTCACCTTGGCGAGGTTCTCCTCAGCCAGTGACCTGTCCTTCAGCCATTCCAGTCCCTCTATTCCCAGCCGTGTGCCTTCCGGAAATCCATCATTGTACTTACCGGTTAGTACTCCACTGGCCAATGGCGACCAGATGGTAGTCCCAAGCCCTACGGTTTTATAGATTTGTGAATATTCGACTTCTACTTTATTGCGCACAAACATATTATACTGCGGCTGCTCCATAGTGGGTCCGATGAGGTTATACTGCCTGGCCACCATATGGGCTTCCATGATCTCCTGGGCGCTCCACTCTGAAGTCCCCCAATAAAGCACCTTCCCTTGCTGGATCAGATTGTGCATGGCCCAGACAGTCTCCTCAATAGGTGTCTGTTTATCAGGGCGGTGGCAAAAGTAAAGGTCAAGATAATCTACCTGCAACCGTTTCAGAGCCTGGTGACAGGCCTCCACCACATGCTTTCTGCTCAACCCGACCTGGGTAGGTTTTAAGTCCTTCATACCCCCATCTGCCCCAAAAAACACTTTGCTGGACACAATATAGCTATCCCTTCTCCAGCCTTTCTTTTTGAGCACCTCCCCCATTACTTCTTCTGACTTACCCCCTGCGTAAGATTCAGCATTATCAAAAAAATTGATACCATTGTCATAAGCCACCGTCATCAGATCTTCCGCGGTATTGTCTCCTATTTGCTTCCCAAAGGTCAGCCATGATCCAAACGATAATCGGCTTACTTGTAGTCCTGATTTTCCTAGTCTTTTATATTCCATGTTTTTTCTGGTTTCTGGTCGTTGGTTGCTGGTTTGGCACTGCGATTACCGGTTACCGGTCACTCCTGCTTTCCTGGTAAAATTATTAAATGCCTTTTAATTGAGAACTATGAATTAATGGAGAACTATGAACTGTAAACTAAGAAATTGTAATCCTGCTTCATCCGTAAACATCCAGCAGTTGCCAAAGGTCTGCGAGCGTATTGGCTTCATCTTTGTTTTTGTCTTTTCTCCATCGTTTTATTCTGGGGAACCTCAGTGCAATGCCTGATTTGTGTCTCGTGGATTTATTGATACCTTCAAAAGCAATTTCAAATACCAGTTCAGGGGTTACACTTCTTACAGGGCCAAACCTGTCGATGGTATTTCTCTTCACAAACCGGTCTACTTCTCTGATCTCTTCATCAGTAAGGCCCGAGTAGGCTTTGGTAAACGGCACCAGTTGGTCATTATCCCAAACGGCAAAGGTGTAATCGGTATATAAATTTGCCCTTCTTCCATGCCCCCGCATGGCATAGATCATTACAGCATCAACCGTAAGCGGATCGACTTTCCACTTCCACCAGTCCCCTCTTTTTCTTCCGGTCTGGTACACCGAGTCCTTTCTCTTTAGCATAATGCCTTCACTGTAAAATTCCCTCGACCTCTCCCTCTCTTCCGCCAGTTGCTCCCAGGTATCAAAGTCTACCACATCCGACAGTTGGAGTATACCTCCGGTACTGGTACTACCCACCAGCTCCTCCAAAGCCCTCCTTCTTTTATCCATGGCCCAGTTTCTTATGTCTTCCCCCTGCCATTCGATAAGATCGTAGGCTTTGAACACCACAGGTGATTTTTTAAGGACATTGCTGGTGAGGTTTTTCCTGCCAATGCGGGTCTGGAGTAAACTGAAAGGCAAAGGTTGCCCGTCTTTAAAGGGCAAAATCTCCCCGTCGATGACCGTGCCATCAGGTAGCTGCTCCCTGAAAATCTCATACTCAGGGTACTTGTCGGTAACCAGCTCTTCGCCTCTTGACCAAACATAAAGCTGACCTTTTCTGACAATGACCTGCCCTCTTATGCCGTCCCATTTTCGTTCAGCCATCCATTCATCCGGACTGCCTATTTCATATGGATCATCCAAAGCATAAGCAAGGTAAAAAGGGTAAGGCCGGGATTGGTCTTCTCCCTTATCCGCGGAAAGCACGAGGTCTTCAAAGGTTGTGGTATCAGGAGTCCAGTTGCCCATCAGCCGGTGGGCGAGCATATTTTCCTCAATACCGGTGTACTTCGCCAGCGCCCTTACCATCAGCTTCTGCGATACACCCATGCGAAATGCTCCGGTGATCAGTTTATTAAAAACAAACCGCTCCGTAGATGACAATGAAGCCCATGCCTCCCTGAGCCTGCTTTTCTTGACCTCCTCCTCCAAACCTTCCAGCGACATGATATACTTTATCCAGTAAGTTAGAGAATGATCGGTATGAGTTTCCCTTTCGGGCAATATTAAAGCTATTGTTTCAGCCAGATCTCCTGCCACATGATATGACTCTTCAAAAAGCCAGTAAGGAAGGTTGCTGAACTCAGCAGCCCATATTTTCAGAAAGCTGACATTTACAGTTCGTTTAGGCCTTTTATGAGATAGAAGGGCAATAGTCCAAAGTTTATCGTCTGATGAAGCTTTCTCAAAGTACTGTATTAAGGCATCAACTTTTACCAGTGTTTTAGTGGTTTGGTCAAGGCGGGTGAATAGCTCTGCAAAATTTTTCATGATGCCGTATCCTTTCCCTCAGATTTAGCATCTTTTTCCACGCCTTCACCTATCTCTTCAAGCTCCCCCTCAAATTGGGTTTCTATCCTGGCTGCCTCAATGCCTTTTTCATTGAGCCAGCGACTGAAAGTGGTAGTGTAGCCGTGGGTCACAAACACCCGCTCGGCCTGCGAAGCCTCCACAGCCTGGTTTAACCCATTCCAGTCAGCATGGTCTGACAGTGAAAAGCCCCTGTCTACTGACCGCCGTCTTCTGGCTCCTCTAAGCCGCATCCACCCTGAGGCCACTCCTACGCTATAGGGCAGAAATTTTTTCATCCATGGAGAACCCCGAGCCGAAGGAGTAGCTATCACTATTCCTCCTTCAAATTCCCCTTTGTTCATTTCCGGCGTCACTCTCGTAGTTGGTTTTAGATTAACCCCCTGGCCCCTGATTATTTCATTGACATTCTCAACGGCACCATGGGTAAATATCCGGCCAATGGAATCGTCAAGCCCCTGGATCAGCCGCTGGGCTTTCCCAAGGGCATAGCCGGAAAGTACAGTTACCTTGCCCTGCTCCTTGTTTTGCTTCCACCAGCTATTGATCTCACTGAAAATTTCTTGCTGTGGAAGCCATGAGTATATGGGCAGCCCAAAAGTAGATTCGGTAATGAAAGTATGGCACTTTACAGGCTCAAAGGCCTCGGAAAGGCCATCATCTTCCACTTTATAGTCTCCTGAAACTACCCAGACTTCGCCGTTATATTCTACCCTGATCTGCGCTGAACCAATGATGTGCCCCGCAGGATGAAAAGAAAAATGTACGCCATTGATGGTCACTATCTGGCCGTACGTTACGGTTTCAATATTGATATCATTACCCAAACGATATTTAATTACCGGCATGGCTGATACAGTACTCAGATAGTACTGGTGTCCCCACCGGCTGTGGTCAGCGTGCCCATGGGTGATCAGTGCTTTTCGCACAGGTTTCCATGGATCAATGTATACATCCGCCTTGGGGCAGTAGATGCCCTTGTCCGTAAATTCCAATAACATATCCGGGATATAAACAAGCCTGGCTACTCAATGTTTAACCTTTGACATGCCAGCCTTTAACAAAGACTCCCTTAAATATAATTAATCGGTGATTATCAAACGCCTTTTGATAAGTTCACTTCCTGATTGGTAATGCAAAATATAGAGCCCTGCGGCAAAATCGCCGGTGGAGAAGGAAGCAATTCCGTCCTGTACAAGGTAAGGATGTACATTAAACGGCAGCCCTCTCATATCATACAGCACAAATTTATGCGTCTCACTATTTAGCAGTTCTACTTTGAAGTACGATTCGGCCGGGTTTGGAAAGAGGGTAAAAACCAATGGTTCCTCATCCCCACAAGTCTCCATGGTTTCAGCCGTTGCATAGCGGATTTCCGATAGACGCTCATACGTTTCCTGTCCGGGGCATTCGGTACTACACCCATCCCGGTGGCCGGCTATTACGGGCAAAGAAGCATTCAGGGGATGTGGATCAATGCCAAAAGGATCAAGCTCATCTTTTTCTGCTTTCCAGGCCAGCAACTGCGACAGCGAAGCCAGGGTTTCGTCTGATGGAGGTATCTGTGTATAGGTACCCATCAGGCATACACCCATGGTAGTGCTGTTCTTTCCGCAAAAGTGTGCTCCGATTACGACATCCTGTTCCCCGCTTCCCGGATCTCTTCCTTTAAATATGGTACCATCAGGGGCAATTAAATAGTTATACCCAATGTCCGACCAGCCATTGCTCTGGGTATGGTATATGTAAATATTGCGGATCACGTTCGTATAGTCCTCCACGTTATTGGAAGTAGCGGAATGGTGAATAATAATATTTTCGGTAACGGTAAATGACCTGTTATAAGAAGGCTCCGGCAACCCTTCACGCCATACACTTTGGTCTACCATCTCAGGTTTGGCACACTCATCCTGTTGCTTGTTAAGGCGTGGTGCTTTTAACGGATCTTTCACGCTTCCTGCATCTATGATTACGACCTCAACCTCGCCTGTTATACCACCGGTAAACAATTGAAACTGAGTTATGACAGCATCAAAAACCACCAGGTTTGTCACCTTTCCTTCACCAGAGTAGTGATCGTCCCGTGTCAGGGGGTACTCTTTTCCATCCACTTCGATGTACGCTCCATCGAGCGACCCCTGATATTTTATAGCAATACTTGTGGCCTCGATGCCGGTAAATGACTGAGATTGCCCAGGCCCTGCTTTGGTTTGCAAAAGGCGGGTATTAGCTCCGATTTTCCGTCCCCGGTCTTGCTGTGCGCCCGCTAATAATGGTATAATTAATAAGATCAGTACCCATAAATATTGCCTCATGCCTCTTCTTCAATTGCTGGTTTTAAATAAATAATCTATTCTATGCTCGTGGGCTCTCCGTACTGAAGCTGGAGAACTTTTGCTTTGCCAACTGCTAAATAATAGACTATATATAAATTATCGTAATCCGATTCGTTTAGTTGCCCAAATTTATCTTCGCCCAGCAGCATATTCAGAATAGCCGGTGTTGTATTGGAGTGCCCCGAGATCAGCAGCGTCTTTCCCCGGCTTTCCTCAATAGTCTGGATCATGTCTTCAAGTTTGAAAGGATTGTAGTCCACTATCTCCAAACCTTTACTTTTTACCACGGGTTCCACGGTCAACCTTGTCCTTTTAAAGGGGGTTGAATAAACAGCGTCAATATTAACAGCCTCCAGTGTTTCGGCGAGTACTGCTGCGCGTTTCTCTCCCTGCTCGGTCAGGACAGGGTCTCCTTCTTTATCAAATGCTTTTTCAGCGTGCCGTACCAGAATAAGGGTCGTTATTTCATCATCCTGAGCATGCACATGCCCCAGTAATAGAATGGCAACCAGTGCGAGTAGATACTTTTTCATGGTTTGTCTTTATGTTTCTTCTTCACATCAGCAGGGATATCACAGTTCTTCCATTCCCTGGTATCGGTCAGGTGAAAAATCTTCCAGCCCACTTCCGACTTAAACAGGTGAAAAGCATCCACTCCGCAATGGCTGAACTTGTCCCCTGCATAAAATGCATATTTAGTCCATACCTGGGCCAGGTTTCCGTCTATCCTTATTTCGGTATCCCAGATAGGTTCGTCCCATACCACATCATGCGGAGACCCCACGGCATCCAGAAACCCCTGTAACGATCCCTTGTGAAGTACCGGCTTACCTTCTTTATTGGTAAGTGTGGTATAAAGCTCTACTTCATCGTAAAATACGGTATGCACCATAGAACTGTCACCAGCCCGCATCCCTTCAAATAGCTGTTCTACAACCGCCAGTACGGCCTCTTCTTCACTGTTACTTTGGGCATAGAGGCCATTGCAAAACCAAAAGCACAGCGTAATGGGAATTATAATCTTTTTCATATTTATAAATTTAATATCAACAAGAAGCACCAGGAATATGTATTAAGGTAACGGCCCACCCTAAATGTATGAAGGGTTATTATTTAAGCGGCAAAAAATAGGCTTCCGGTTATCGATTATAATGTTAACTTTATAATGTAAAGTGACTAATAAACATGAAAAAACACCTTTTGTTAACCATTACCTGTGTACTTATGGCTTTTGCACTGAAAGCTCAGGTATTGGATAGTCTTGAGGAAAAACTGGCTACAGCGGAGGGAAAGGAAAAAGTGAATACCCTCAACGCTTTATACGCTGTTTACAACCAGCTAAACCCTGCAATGGCATTGGAGTACGCAAAAAGTGCACTCGAACTGGCCTCTGAGATTAACTACCCCAAAGGTAAAGCGGCAGCCCTGAACAATATGGGTATTATCTACAAAAACCAGGGGGTGTACGATAAGGCTCTGGAATACTACATAGAATCGCTGCGAATATCCGATGAAACCGGCGACAAAGAGGCGCTTGCCTCCACCATGAACAACATAGGCACCGTCTATTCCCTCAAAGGCATTTATGACAAGGCACTCATCTATTTCATAGAATCTTACGAGGCCTTCAAAGAGCTTAAAGATGACCAAAAGCTGATTGGAACGCTCAACAATATCGGGAATGCATACAGTGATAAAGGGCGAGAAGATAAGGCACTGGAGTACTTTTCTGAAGCTATTAACCTATCACAAAGTCTGGGGCAACTCAACAGCAGTTCTGACCCGCTTAACAACATTGGCAACATATACTTTTACAGGAAAGAGTATGATAAAGCGCTGGAGTACTACAACAAATCGCTTGAAGTAGAACTGAGCAACAATAACCTATTGGGACAGGCCCTGGCTTACTCCAATCTTGGGTCTACCTATTTGGAGCTAGGCAACATAAAGCAGGCCGAAGAGCATCAGAATAAAGCCAGGGAAATAGCCGTTAATATTCAGGCCAATCCCATCCTAAAGCTAATCTATCAGGGTCTATCAACTATTTACTATCGCAAAGGGGATTACAAACAAGCCTATGACTACCGTTTGCTCTACGATGAAACAAAGGAAAGCATACAGAATGAGGAAAGCAGCAGAAGGCTTGCCCAACTGGAAATTGCCTTTGAACTTCAGCAAAAGGAAAAAGAACTGGAACTGCTCAAGCAAGACAGGGAAATAAAAGACTTGCAGGTAGAAAACAGCCGGATAGTCATCCTGCTGGGCCTAATGGGCACGATTATGTTTATTGGTGCCGGTTTTGTTATCTTCAAGCTTAGAAAGATCAAGAGACTATAAATTCATGACCAGAGAAAAAGCCCGGGAAATACTGGAGAGTATGACCCAAGGAGACAGCCTGCTGCGCCATGCCCGTAGTGTGGAAATTGTAATGGAAAGCTATGCTCATAAATTAGGGGAAGATCCGGTAGAATGGGCCAACACCGGCTTGCTACATGATGCCGACTATGAAGCTTACCCGGAAGAGCACCCCAACAGAATAGTGAACCAACTGCGCGAACTTGGTGAGGAAAAAATGGCCCACGCCATATCCGCCCACTACACCAAGTGGAATGTACCCTATGAAAACAGCCTGGACAAGGCACTGCTGGCTTGCGATGAGCTCACCGGCTTCGTGATAGCCTGCTGCCATGTACGCCCGGAAGGTATCGACAGCCTGACCAGCAAATCGGTAATTAAGAAACTAAAACAGAAAGGCTTTGCTGCAAAAGTTGAGCGCGATGAGGTTTACAAAGGAGCTGAACTATTTGAAGTAGACCTGAAAGAACATATCGATTTTATCATTGAAGCGCTAAAGGAGCATAAGGAAGAACTAGGGATATAGGTATTACTGTCCATTACGGCCTTTCCTTCAAATATCCTACATGTTCATCCAGAGGGATATTACTTTTTACAAAACTTCCGCTGCCCCTGGCTATTTCTTTGCCTTTTTCATTGAAAAGTACGGCCTCCGCCACAAATGATTTTCTTGAATTGGACACCACCCTCCCCTCAGCCCTGATCTCGCCGTAAACTACAGGCCTGAGCAGGTAAATATTAAAAGAGGTGGTGAGTACAAAAACGTCATCAACCAATGAGTTCACTGCAAAAAAAGCAGCATCATCAAGCATCTTGAAATATACAGAGCCATGCACGGCATTTGCTGCATGAAAATACTTGGTATCACTCTTTATTTTTACTTCCGCATACCCTTCTGCGATTTTGATCTCCGGTTTATAATATTTATTGATCGGAGCCTCATGTATATACATCCACTCCAGCTTTCTGTAATGTTCTTCGTCTGGCATAATTTTCAAATATAGCTTACAACGTAAAATAACTTAATCTTATGATAATTACCCTGGGTTTACTTTCTCTTTAACAAAGAATGATTAAATTTGACCTCGATTAAAACAACCGCTGAAAATTCGATTATTATGGAACAATACGTTGGAGACGGAGCAAGCTTATTCATTACCATAGTGGCATGTCTTGCAGGTTTTGGAGCAGCAATTGGACTGCTTGACTTCATGAAAACAAAAAAAGAAGAGCCTAAAGAAGAATAATATATAAAGGTCGTTATAAAACAAAAAAGGCATGAGTGGAATCCATTCATGCCTTTTTTGTACAGGTACTGAGATTATTAACCAATCTCTACTAACTCTATGTCAAAAACAAGATCCTTACCAGCCAAAGGATGGTTAGCATCAATTTCAATAGTGTCAGCTTCCACTTTAGTAACTACTACCGGGATAGACTGTCCGTTAGGCTGTTGCATAGCTAGCTGTTGGCCTACTTCAGGCTTTAAGTCAGCAGGTAGCTGGGCTTTAGGTACTTCTACCACCATTTCATCATTTCTTTCTCCGTAAGCCTCATCAGAAGGAATATTAGCAGTTTTTGTATCTCCCACTTTCATTCCTGTTACAGCTTTATCAAATCCGGCTATCATCATACCGGCTCCTAATTCAAATTCCAAAGGTTCTCTATTCACTGAAGAATCAAATACAGACCCATCATTCAGTTTACCTGTGTAGTGTACTTTTACTCTGTCGCCTTTTTTTGCTTCAGACATAATAAAATATTTAATAGTAATTTATAATCGATCCTTGACTTTCAAGGTTGTGCAAAGGTACGGAAACAAGCCCTAATAAAAAATTTTGAAGCATTGTGTACCTTTTCGTATTTCGCTGCATTATGTAAGTAATTCATTTCCAAAACAATGTTTGTGTGGTTCCGTCTGCAGCGGAAAAACATTGTGAAGGCGGACAATATCCGGCCGCTGAGCCGAAGACAGCAGGCCGGATATTTTTAAAATACCTTTAATGATCGTAAATTATAGTAATGCTTACCCATACCACAAACATCGTACTCCCATGGCCCAAGGCGGTACGCAACCTTGTTGATGTTATATTCAACATCTTCTATGATCAGGTTAGCACTTCCACATATCACAAAAAAGAGGAGGAAATCCTTACTGAGTACAACATCATCAAAAAATGCCAGAACAACCCCGAGCATTTTGCCCCTTTGTACAGGAAATACTACGATCAGGTGTTCATGTTCACCTATAAAAGGGTAGACCACCTGGAGGCAGCCGCAGATATTACCTCACGGGTTTTCTTAAAATGCCTGAAAAACATAGGCAGGTACAAATATCAGGGAGTGCCATTCTCTGCCTGGCTGTATAAGATCGCCATCAATGAAGTAAATATGTTTTTCCGGCAGCAAAGCAAAATGGAGCGAACCGTAAGCCTGGATCATCATGACATGCGACAGCTTTTTGATGAAATTGACTACCAGGAAGTCCAAATTGATCCCGAGGTACTCATTACCGTGCTGCTTGAGCAACTGGATGAAAAAGAGATACAGTTTATAGAGCTGAGGTTTTTCGAAAACAGATCATTCAAAGAAATAGGGTATTTGCTCGGCCTGTCAGAGACCAATGCCAAGATAAAAACCTACAGAATACTTAAAAAGCTAAAGAAGATCTCAAAGCAGGTTAACTATAACGACTAATCCCATGGCAAAAATAAAAGTAAAAATTAACGCACCGGCACCGTCTATAGAAACCATTCACCAGTATCGGAACTTCAACCGGTTTATGGACCAGTATAAAAAATACTACTCCACCACCGGGATCAGGGACATGCTCTACAACGATCGAAAAAAACTGGTCTACATTGTGATTATTATCCTGTTTCTGATGTTGCTGTTGTTTGTAGAAGATCTACATGGTACGGGGTCGGGAAAACATGCGAAATCAAAAATTGAACTATTGGATTAAAGCGGGCCTTTTCATTTTGCTTTTGGCAGTACTGCCACAGATGGCTTGTGCCCAATACGTTGAACCTCACGAAGTATACACCGTTACTTCCGGCGACTCCACATTATCTAAAAAATTCATCAAGGCACTATGCGAGGCGGCACGCACCAAATCAGGTGCCGAACGCCCGGGCCTGCCATCCGACCTTGAGGCACTGATCGTACTGGCTGCCGGTACCGGTTACAACGATGCCGACCAACCACAAAAAAGCCTGAAATGGCATGAGAAATATGGTAGCAGTTGCTACTGCCCCGCATCTAAAAACTTCCCTGAAGGCAGTATCCTCCGCCAGGTAGTACATGCCAACTTTCGGGAGTTTGCCAATATCGTAGGCCCAAACAACAGGCTTACCCTTGACCTGCTTCAAACAGACGCCGACGGACTCAATATTTTCGAATATATCAACAAGCGGCGTATGGAGATAGAAGCCAGCCATAATGATAAGCGGTTTGAATTTCAGCAAGACGAACAATGGAAGGACGTTATGTTCTTTTACTTTCTGTTTTCGGAATACCGGGTCATTTTAATGCGCCAGATGGAAGAAGGCCATTGACTTCAAAAATTTTTCAGGTATTTAACTCTATTGCAGTCTACTTCCCAATATGTAACTTAGCTGCCTCTTGTAACTCATGACTGATATAACTTATGTCTTTACTCTACGCCCTTGACATTATCGGTACGTTTGTATTTGCCATTAGTGGCATCCGATTGGCTGCAAAAAAGAAAATGGATCTTTTTGGGGCTATGGTTATCGGCTTCGTTACGGCAGTTGGCGGCGGTACCACACGGGACGTCCTCCTTGGGAGCTACCCCGTAGCCTGGGTGCAGGACATCAACCTGCCACTTACTATTGCCCTGGCTATGCCCTTTACCTTTATTTTCAGGAAGTATATAGTCAATCTCAAAAGGACTTTCTTCGTATTTGACACCATCGGTATTGCACTGTTTACCATTAGTGGTATGCAAAAGGCCTTGTCTACAGGTATTCATCCGGCACTGGCGATTGTGATGGGTATGGTGTCGGCGGTTATGGGTGGTGTAATAAGGGATATTCTATGTAATGAAATTCCATTAATATTCAGAAAAGAAATTTATGCCACAGCTTGTCTGGCAGGTGGGTTGGTGTTCTTCCTGCTTGATTATTACACCGGTCTGTCTGAAAGCATCATTTACTTGATCACCACCATAGTGATCATAGTTATAAGGGTAGTATCTATAAAATACGATCTTTCTATGCCAAAAATGAAGGACGCTCCGATGGACGACAGCGATTAATTAATACTGGATTCGAAGGTCTTTTCCCAGTCTGCCCAGGAAGTGCTTTTGTAGTGGTCCCCACCAATATATTTGATAACTTTCTCAAACTGATCCGGTTTTTGATACCCCGGCATAGGCTGGATCATATTAAAATCCTCATCTAAAAAGACTACTGTCGGATAGCTTAGTTTATTATTGAGAAGGGATGCAGCCAATTGATGGTAGCCTCTTCTGCCAGATTCCACATATTTAAATACGTGGCCCCTGAACTCAATATCTTCAGTTTGTTCAGCATCAAGTTTAACCGGGTAATAGTTCTCGTTCAGGTATTTTGCAATTACAGGCTGGCTAAAAGTGTTTTTGTCCATTACCTTACACCATCCGCACCAGTCGGTATATACGTCTATGAATATCTTTCTTTTCTCCTTTTTAGATTTTTTCACCGCTTCTTCAAAACTCATCCAGTTTACCGGCCCCTCACCTGCTGCTTTTTTAGATTGCTTGTCGGATATGAATGCAGAGCTCCCTAAGAATACCAGTATAAAAGCCAATGGAAATATAATTAATGCTGCTTTTCTCATAATTCTAAAGATATACGTCTAAAACGCCTTTCAAGTTAAAATAATTTCAATTCAAATACTACTTATCAAATGTGCATTACTGCTTTGATATGTTTTAATATATCCTGAAAGTCATCAGGATGGAACCAGGTAATTTCCTGATCCTTGCCAAACCAGGTCATTTGTCGCTTGGCATACCGTCGTGAATTGCGTTTCAATAACCGTACCGCTTCCTCCCGATCATATATACCATCAAAAAAATCAAATATCTCTTTGTACCCTACGGTCTGCAAAGCATAGTGGTCTTTGTACGGGTACAGCTCCCTGGCCTCTTCAAACAATCCCTGCTCAATCATCAAATCCATGCGTTCATTGATCCTGGCATAAAGTTCTTCCCTTGGTCTGTCCAGCCCTATTTTTATGACCTCAAAGTCCCTTTTCTTCTTGCTGTTCTTTCTGAGGTCGGAGTATTTCTCACCTGTACCGATGCACACCTCAAGGGCACGCGTGACCCGTTGTGGATTTTTAAGGTCTACTACCTCATAATAGTCTGGGTCAAGCTTTCTAAGTTCCTCCGCCAGCACATCCAGGCCTTCCTTATTCAGCCGGTCGTTCAGCTCTTTACGAATAGAAAGGCTCACTTCCGGTATATCCGCCATGCCTTCGGTAACGGCATTTATGTACAAACCCGAACCACCTGTCATGATCAGACAGTCCTTGTACCGGAATAGCTCCTCAATCTTTTGCAAAGCCTCTCTTTCAAAGTCACCCGCATTAAATTTATCATGGATAGAATGGGAGTTGATAAAATGGTGTGTTACCTGCTGAAGCTCTTCTTCACTGGGTTTTGCCGTTCCGATCTCCATCTCCCTGAAAAATTGCCTGGAGTCCGCAGATATGATCCCCGTATCCAGCTCGCGGGCCAAATCAATACATAAACTGGTCTTTCCTACCGCTGTTGGCCCTACAATTACTATCAGAAACTTCATCAAAAGTGGTTTTGGGCAAATTTACCATTTATAAAATGACTTCACCAAAAGCGGGGGATGGTGAATTCCGATTGGTGATTATTTGTTATCTTCACGAGGAAATGAAGGATAGATCGAAAAAAGCAGAAGACCTCGTCGTCAAGGTAAATGAACTAAAGGAAAAACTCTTCGCGGAGAAGAACAAAAACTCCTTTACCAATTCCATTTTGGAGGGGGGCACCTTGATCATATGGGCGGTCAACAACGATTTTGAACTTATCTCTTTCAATCAAAATTACTTCAACTTCTTTCTCCAGGAGAACCCTGGTATTAAGATAGGCTATGAGGAAAAGGGGGTAGTAAAAATTGCCAACTCCGATACTTTCTGGAAGCAAAAATACAAAAGGGCACTTACCGGCCGCTCCCATAATTTTGAGATCATGCTCAAGGTAATGGGCGAAGAACAATGGAAAGAAGTATTTTTAAATCCTATCTACGATACACGCGGTGAAATAACCGGTGTATCAGGTCTGGCTTATGACATCACCGAAAAGATGCAGTCGCGGATCGCCCTTATGAAGAGCGAGGAAAAGTTCAGGAATATTTTCGAATCATTTCAGGACCTTTACTTCCGTTGCGATTTCAACGGCAAGCTGACCATGCTTAGCCCTTCGGTGTGTGATATCATGGGCTATACGGAAGGTGAGCTTCTGGGGAAGCACGTTACCAACTTTTATCTTTATAATATCCAGACCAAATTCCTGATCAGAAAGCTGGCCCAGGAGAAGCGCGTCCGGAATTTTGAAGCCAGTGTAATCCACAAGTCCGGAAAAATCATTCCGTGTATTTGCAATGTCAGGGTAATACAGGATGAGCAGGGGCGCCTGAAACATGTGGAAGGTGTAGCCCGCGACATTACCGAATTGAAAAAGACCAATCAGGAGCTGCAGAGATCAAAAGAGCTTGCTGAAAAATCCCTTAAAATAAAGGAGCGCTTTTTGGCGAACATGAGCCATGAGATAAGGACCCCGCTCAATGGCATCATAGGTATGCTCCACCTGCTCGACGAAACCCAGCTTGATCCTAAGCAAAAAAAGCACATCCAGACGCTTAAAAGCTCTGCCGATATATTACTAACTATCCTCAATGACCTGCTTGACCTATCCAAGATCGAGGCAGGCAAAATGGAGCTCAAGCATGTGCCTTCAAATACGGAGGCTATATTTGAAAAACTCACCCTGCTTTACCGACAGCAGGCCTATGACAATGCCATTACCCTTAAATTTAAAAAGGGAAGCGATATCCCCGATTATATAGAAGTTGATGAAACCAAACTGATCCAGGTGTACTCCAACCTGATATCCAATGCCATTAAATTTACCCCTCCGGGAGGCGTGGTAACTGTAAGCCTTGAGGTGTATAAAAAAAGAAAAAATGGCACTATCATCATGGAGGGATATGTCAAGGACTCAGGGATCGGCATATCGAAGGCAGACCAACGAAAGTTATTTTCCAGCTTTACCCAGTTGGATAGCTCAAGCAAAAAAAGCTACAAAGGCACTGGTCTGGGGTTGTACATTTCCCGTAAGATCGTAGGCCTCTTCAACGGTAAGATTGGCATTAAATCCACGGAAGGAAAAGGGAGCAAATTTTGGTTCACCTTTGAAACCAAAGAAGTGGAAAAACCCGAAGAACAGGCTCAGCCGGCAGTTAAAATCACAACACTGGAACACTCACCCACCGTACTGGTAGTAGATGACAACAGTGTAAACCTTGACCTGGCTTATGAGATCCTGAAAAACGCAGGCTGTAAAGTAACCGTGGCATCCAGCGGAAAGGAAGCACTGGCTTTATCCGAAGGGCTGTGCTTTGATGTGATACTGATGGATATTCAAATGCCGGATATGGACGGTCTTGAAGCCACCCGGCAAATAAGGAAACAGTGTAAAGAGCAAACCCCACCGATAGTTGCCATGACGGCCTACTCCATGAAAGGTGATGAAGCAAAGTATCTCTCTGCAGGTATGGACGACTATATTGCCAAACCTATCAACCCACAGATACTAATACAGAAAGTAAACCAGTGGACGACGGATAAGGTAACTGAACCGGAAGTTCAAAAAGAAAAGACCGACAAACATCTGACAATTAACCAAAACACCTTAGATTTACTTAAACAATATGCGGGTGAAGAAGCCGTGCAGGAGGCCCTGGAAGAGTTTGACGAGGAGTGTCGCATGCAGATAAGCGACAGTGCCAAAATGTTTGAAAGCAAAAACTTTAAGGAAGTTCTGGATATTTTACATACCTTGAAAGGCAATGCGGGTACGCTCGGTGTTGAAAAGATGGCATTCCAGGCCGCAAAAATGGAAGACGAATTAAAAGAAAAAAAATATTCTAATTTTGTCAGGGATTTACAGTTTCTTAAATCCCTTCATGAAGAATTTATTGAAGAAACTAAAAAGGTTGGACCAAAAACAAATTAAATAGAATGGCAAAGAAAATCTTACTTGCGGATGACAGCCCGGTAATACAAACCTTGTCAAAGAAAATATTCCAGGGACAAGGGTATGATTTCAAAGGAATAAAAACAGGAACACGAGTAATTGAGGAAATCGAGAACAACGACTACGACGTTATCATCCTGGACATAATACTTCCCGGAGCCGATGGCATGGAGCTTGCCAAAAAGATCAGGGGACTAAAAGACAAGAAAAAAGCTGAAATGCCCATAATTGCCATATCAGGCAACTATAAAAACTACTCAAAATCCGATTTTGACGAAGCAGGCATCAATGAGTACCTGATCAAACCTCTGGATTATGACGCCCTCGTGAATGCTGTAAAAAAATACACGCAATAATGAGTATTAAGTATTCTAAGCATTTTTTGAATAAGCTTGAGGACCTGCTGGCTGAAACAGAATATATTCTTAGATACGAAAGAGGTAATTTTAAGTCAGGCTGGTGCATTCTCAATGAAAACAAAGTTATCATTGTTAATAAATATTATGCCATTGACGGTAAGATCAACTGTCTTCTGGACATCATCAAAACGGTTGACATAGATAAAAACCAGCTAAGCGATAAAAACAGGAAATTATATTTGGAACTGGCACAAACCGAACTTGAGCTTTGAGAATTACACTGCTAGGAACCGGAACATCCCAGGGTGTGCCTGTCATTGCTTGCGGCTGTGCGGCATGTCAGTCTCTTGACTTTAGGGATAAGCGGTTACGCACATCCATACTAATTGAGAAAGACGGGAACAGCTTTGTTGTAGATACGGGCCCGGATTTCAGACAACAAATGCTTAGGGAAGGCGTCAAAAAACTTGACGCCGTTATTTTTACCCATGAGCATAAAGACCACACAGCAGGCCTTGATGATGTAAGGGCATTCAACTTCCGTCAAAAAAAAGACATGCCTATCTATGGCAGACCCAACGTTATAGAGCAGCTAAAGCAGGAGTTTAGCTATGCCTTCGGAGAAAAAAAGTATCCCGGTGTACCCCAACTGGAAGTTCACACCATTGACAACAACCCTTTCTCCATTGAAGGTGTTGATTTCATGCCTATAGAAGTAATGCATTTGCGTTTGCCGGTTTTTGGGTTCAGGATTGGTGACTTCACCTATATCACAGATGCCAACTATATTAGTCCTGAGGAAAAAGAAAAGATCAAAGGCTCAAAAGTACTGGTACTTAATGCCCTGCAAAAAGAACCACACGTGTCTCATTTTAATCTGGAAGAGGCGATAGAGCTGGCACTGGAAATAAAGGCAGATGCCACCTACTTCACCCACATCAGCCACCGGATGGGACCTCACAAGCAAGTGGACGAAGAGTTGCCAGAAGGAATAAACCTTGCTTACGACGGATTGGTTATAGACTTGTAATGCATAATAACTATTATTTCCTAAAACAGCTCAGTGCCCGGCTGGCAGAAGAGTTAAAGGGCTTTCAGCTCGTTGAGGCGTTTTCTCAAAACAAGAATGAGCTGATAATCGGGTTTGCCCGGCAAACCGAAGAATTCTATATCAAAGCCCACCTCAACCCTGCCTTTTGTTGTTTATCATTTCCCGCCGATTTCAGCCGGGCCAGAAAAAACAGTGTTGACCTCTTCACTGATCTATCTATGGCCGAAGTTGAAAATATTGAGCAGTTTGACAATGAACGTTCATTCGCTATCGTCTTTAAAAACAACTATAAGTTGCTCTTTAAAATGCATGGCAACAGGTCCAACATTGTGCTATTTAAAGACGATGAAGTTGCTGAAGTATTTAAAAAGAGTCTGAAAAAAGATTTTGAAATAGACATCAACCAGCTTCACAGGCCAATTGACCAGTCATATGAAGCCTTTGTTCAGCAAGGCGGTGACTACAAGGATCTGTTCCCTACTTTCGGAAAAGTGATTAAAAAGTACCTGCTCACCCATGGTATTAAAGAGAAAGATACTGATGCGAAATGGAAACTGATCCGGGAAACCCTGGGGCACCTTACAGAACAAAAGTATTACATTACCGAAATAGAAGGCCAGTTACACCTTAGCTTAATAAAGACCGGGTCGGTACAGCACGAATTCCATGACCCAGTCAAAGCCATTGACAGTTTTTTTATTCAATATATAAGCGAGCATGCTTTCAAAAGCATTAAAGGTGAGGCATTGCTCGACATCAATAAGCAGCTTAAGCAAACAGAGAGCTACGTCAGAAAAACCCAAAAGAAGCTTGAGGAAATAGAAAGCAGGCTTAACTATCACATACTGGCGGATATTTTGATGGCCAACCTTCATCAGGTGCCTGCTAAGGCCGAGGAGGTGACCCTTCAAAACTTTTATGACAACAATGCTCCCATCACCATTAAACTGAAACGTGACCTTTCTCCTCAAAAAAATGCGGAAGTTTATTACAGAAAGGCCAAAAACCAATCGGTAGAGATAGAAAACCTCAAAACAAACCTGAGACAAAAGCTACAGGCCATAGAAACCCTGGAAGAGCAAAAGATGGTGATTGAGGAAGAGCAGAGCCTTAAAGCACTCCGCAACCTTGTGAAGCGGGACCAAAACCAGGCGTCAAAGAAAAAAGAACACCTGCCATTTAACGCCTTCACCTACGACGGCTTTGATATATGGGTAGGAAAAAATGCCAGGAGCAACGATCGCATGCTCCAGCAGCACTCATTCAAGGATGACCTATGGCTTCACGCCAAGGATGTAAGCGGCTCTCATGTGCTTTTGAAGTATAAGGCAGGCAAACCCTTCCCGAAAGATGTGATAGAAAAAGCGGCGGAACTGGCAGCGCATTTCTCTAAAAGAAAGTCAGACACTCTCTGTCCGGTAATCGTGACGCCAAGAAAGTTTGTAAGAAAACGAAAAGGAGACCCAGCGGGGGCAGTGATGGTAGACAAGGAAGAAAAGACCTTACTTGTCAGGCCGAATAACTGGTCCTGACAAGTAAAGCAACTATATTTAATCTACAACATTAAGCTTAACGGTGTTAGTACGGCCCTTGGCATGTATTGGCATACTTGCCGTGGTAATAAACACGTCACCGGTCTGGATGTGTCCCTTCTCCTTCAATATCTCCTCGATATCCGCAAAAGTATCGTCGGTTGACACCTCTTTATCATAGTAGTAACCTCTTACTCCCCAGATAAGGTTTATGGTGTTCAACAACGGCCTGTTGCTTGTAAAAATAAAAATATTGGCTTTTGGCCTGTGCGATGACAATTTAAATGCTGTATATCCCGACTGGGTCATACCTATAATAGCTTTTGCCTTGGAAGCTTTCGCCAATCGACATGCAGCCAGCACTAAAGTGTTATTATAAAATAGAGGATCGTTCTGATCAGGCAGGTCGTGACGGAAATATACGTCTGCCTCCCTTTCCACACTGGTAATGGTTTTCACCATACTTCTGATCACTTCTATAGGATAAGCACCGGCAGCAGTCTCTGCGGATAGCATGAGTGCATCAGCACCATCCATAACGGCATTAGCCACGTCATTGGTCTCTGCACGTGTTGGTCTGGGGCTTTCGATCATACTTTCCATCATTTGAGTAGCGATAATTACAGGCTTGGCCAGTTTATTACACTTTCTCACGATCATCTTCTGCGCCATTGGCACCTCTTCCATAAAGATCTCCACACCCAGGTCACCACGGGCAACCATCACGGCATCCGCCGCATCAATTATAGCATCTATATTACCGATAGCTTCAGGCTTTTCTACCTTGGCTATGATCTTGGTCTGTTTTCCGGCAGCCTTTATTCTCTCCCTGAGGTTATGAATGTCCTCGGCTGTTCTTACAAATGACAACGCCACCCATTCAACATCGTTGGCCAGACCGAACTCAAGGTCTTTAACATCCTTATCAGTCAGCGAAGGTGCTGAAACTTTTGTAAAAGGCATATTGATACCCTTTCTGGATTTCAACTTACCACCATAAATAACCTCAGTTACTACCTCGGTATTTTTTATCTCGGTTACTTTTAGCTCTATTTTACCGTCATCGATCAGGATCATATCACCCACGCCAACATCTTTGGGAAGGTCCTGATAGACCGTGCTGGCCATTTTTGAATGCCCTACAATCTCTTCTACAGTAATCGTAAACTGCTCTCCTGATTTTAGCTTTGCACCTTTTTCTACTTCACCAACCCTGATCTTGGGTCCCTGAAGATCCTGTAAAAGGCAAACACATGCTCCCATTTCTTCATTCAGCTCGCGAACACTCTTTATTACATGAAGGTGGTCCTCATGAGTACCGTGTGAAAAATTAAGCCTGAAAATATCAACGCCCTCCTGGATGAGCTTTTTCAGAATTTTTTTATCGCTCGAGGCTGGCCCGACAGTAGCGATGATTTTAGTCTTATTAAATTGTATTTTTTGATCCATAGTCAAGTTAAAAAGTTGTCTTTAGACTTTAGTTTTTCTACTTCGATGGCGGCAATATATTCAATCCACGGGACTTCTTTTAATTC
>NZ_SMLW01000661.1:32984-41132 GCF_009711405.1 Fulvivirga kasyanovii
CTATTTTCACGATGTAGTCAAAGTGCGGTAATTCGGGTAGTAAACAGGTGTTTTCACCCTCCACGGAACGGTTCTTAAACAGCCTGAAACACTGGCTTTCCAACTGGTAAAGATAGTTGCTGAAAGCGGCCTTGCTCCCCCCCTTCATTTCGATAGAATAGTCGTCTTGTTTTACTAACCGGATATCCAGTTTTTGGTTTATGGCCCAGGCCAGTTTATAGAATTTTACAGAGGCAATAATGCCTATCAATTCAAACTCATATTCGTACTCAACTATAAGCCGGGTCTTTTTCATAGCACCAAAGTTCTTTAAATTTATGCGTATACAGTGAGTATTTAAGGAAATTTTAGCAATTTAGCGCCGTCAATAACTTTATTTAAATTGTTTGACATTAATACATTTAATGTATTTCTTTGCAGATATTTTAACTATTAAATCATTAAAAACATGTCTGAAATAGCACAAAAAGTTAAATCAATCATTATTGATAAATTAGGAGTTGAAGAGTCAGAGGTTACTCCTGAAGCAAGTTTCACTAACGATTTAGGAGCCGATTCTTTAGATACTGTTGAATTAATAATGGAATTTGAGAAGGAATTCAACATTTCTATTCCTGATGATCAGGCAGAGAACATTTCGACAGTTGGCCAGGCCATCTCTTACTTAGAAGAAAACGTAAAATAATCATAAACATACCCCCTTTATTCATTTCTAAACTTCTTTTATGACGTTAAGAAGAGTTGTAGTAACAGGCATAGGCGCACTCACGCCCATAGGAAATACGGCCCCCGAGTACTGGCAAGGCCTTAAGAATGGTGTAAGTGGTGCCGCTCGTATAACCAGATTTGATCCAGAGAAATTTCGTACGCAATTCGCATGTGAAGTTAAGAACTTCGATGCTGAGCAACATTTTGACAGAAAAGAGGCCAGAAAAATGGACCCTTTCACTCAATATGCCATGGTAGTTGCCGACGAAGCTATTAAAGACTCGAAATTAGACCTGGAGGCTATAAACTTGAATAAAGCAGGGGTAATATGGGGTTCAGGTATCGGCGGACTCAAAACATTTCAGGAAGAAGTTAAAAGTTATGCCAACGGTGATAACACACCGAGGTTTAACCCATTCTTCATCCCTAAAATGATCGCTGATATCAGTGCCGGATACATTTCCATCAAGTACGGGTTCCATGGACCAAACTTTGTAACTGTTTCCGCATGTGCCTCAGCTACCAACGCCCTTATTGATGCGTTGAACTATATCAGGCTGGGACATATGGACATTGCCATCTCCGGTGGTAGTGAGGCAGCAGTAACAGAAGCGGGCATGGGAGGTTTCAACGCCATGAAAGCCCTTTCGGAACGCAATGATTCCCCTGAAACAGCATCCAGACCTTTCGATAAAGACAGGGATGGATTTGTATTAGGTGAAGGTGCCGGTGCGCTTATTCTCGAAGAGTATGAGCACGCCAAAGCACGCGGAGCCAAAATATATGCTGAAATAATAGGTGGAGGCATGTCAGCAGATGCATATCACATTACAGCACCACACCCTGAAGGGCTTGGGGCTACCAATGTAATGATCAATGCTCTTGCCGATGCGAAGATAAAGCCGGAAGATGTGGATTATATCAACGTTCATGGTACATCAACCCCACTTGGTGATATTAGCGAAACATTGGCCATCAAAAAGGTTTTTGGTGATCATGCTTATAAGCTCAACATTAGCTCTACAAAATCCATGACAGGTCACCTGCTTGGTGCTGCCGGAGCTATTGAAGCGGTAGCTTGTGTGATGGCAATACAAAACAACATTGTGCCGCCAACCATCAACCACTTTACAGATGACGATCAATTGGACAATAAATTAAATTTGACTTTTAATAAGGCCCAGGAGAGAGAGATCAATGTAGCGCTAAGCAATACATTTGGGTTCGGAGGACATAACACCTCTATTATTTTTAGAAAAATTTAAGAACTGTGCATCGTGCTGTAAGGCGCTTCATTAATATTTTTAAGAGAAAATCTGAAAAAGACAAAAGGCTTATTACCGCTATTAAGACAATTGTCGGTAGTAAGCCTTTTAATCTTGAACTATACAGGCTCGCCATTAAACATAGCTCTGTAGCCAAACACAACAGCCAGGGGCTAAGGGAATCCAATGAGCGGCTGGAATACCTCGGAGACGCCATTCTCGGCGCTGCAGTTGCCGATTATCTCTTCAAAACTTTTCCTTTCAAAGAAGAAGGTTTTCTCACCGAGATCAGGTCCCGGATCGTAAACCGGGAGTCATTAAATAACATAGGAAAAAGAATAGGCCTCAATCAGGTTGTAGAGTACGACCAGAAGAAAAAAGGGAAACTGTCGCACAAATCCCTGTACGGAGATACCCTCGAAGCCATAGTCGGAGCCGTTTACCTCGACAAAGGCTACTCCTACTGCAAACACTTCATCATTGACAAGCTCATTATCCCCTACCTGAACATCGATGAAGTCATTAAATCCAACCCCAACTACAAGAGCAAGATCATAGAATGGTCTCAAAAGGAAAATAAGGACGTTAAGTTTGAGATCATCAGTGTTAAAAATGAGAAGCACCACCGTGAATTTACGGCCCAGGTGTTTGTAGACAATGAACCTCTTGGCAAAGGCTTTGGCCATAGCAAGAAAAAAGCAGAACAGGATGCCGCCCAAAAGTCGTGTGAACTATTGGACTTAGACTAAAGATTCCGATATTCGCTCTCGATTTCAGACCAAAACTATCCGTACGTGTCTAAACTTAGAATAGCAGGAGCAACACTAAACCAAACTCCCCTGGCGTGGGAAAACAACCTCAACAACATTCGGGAAGCAATAAACGATGCCATAGATAAAGGCGTGGATATCTTATGTCTGCCAGAGCTATGTATCACTGGATACGGCTGTGAAGACGTGTTCCTCAGCGAATGGCTTTACACCAAAGCTATGGAGTGCCTGCTGGAAGCCAAATCATACTGTAAAAATATAACCGTAGCCATAGGTTTGCCTGTAAAACACGAGGGGCTATCCTACAACGCCACCTGCATGATCCGTAACGAGCAGATCCTTGGTTTTTATGCCAAGCAGAACATGGCTGGAGACGGTGTACATTATGAGCCCAGGTGGTTCACTCCCTGGAAGTCGGGCACGGTTGACAAAATCATCATTGAAGGTGATGAATATAAGTTTGGCGACATCATTTTTGAAATTGAAGGGGTTAAAATCGGTTTTGAGATCTGTGAAGATGCATGGCGTGAAGTGAGGCCCGCCTGCAGGCTGTTTGAGCAGAAGGTCAACCTCATTCTCAACCCCAGTGCCAGCCACTTTGCCTTTGAAAAAACACGCCTGCGCGAAAAACTCGTCGTAGATAGCTCTAAAAACTTCCACTGTACATACGTTTACGCCAACCTGCTGGGCAATGAAGCAGGCAGAATGGTCTACGACGGGGAAATACTCATTGCCAGGTATGGAACACTGATAAAAAGAAATGAATGGCTCTCGTATAAGCATATGCAACTCCAGTTTGCCGATGTCGATTTCGGTAATGAAGATGAGACATACGCCGCACCTGACGAGTGGCCAAGGGATAAAAACACCGAATTTGTAAAAGCTTCATCACTGGCTTTGTTTGATTACCTCAGGAAAAGTCGCAGCAAAGGCTTTGTGTTATCGCTAAGCGGAGGGGCTGACTCTTCCTCTATAGCTGTACTGGTAGCCGAAATGGTAAGACGCGGAGTTGAAGAGCTAGGTGCGGAAGACTTTATAAAGAAAACAGGCATAAGCACACTTCAAGTCGGGGACACCTCTGACCATCCGTCTGTTATTAAGCAACTGGTCTCTCAGATCCTCACCTGTGCTTATCAGGGCACGGTGAATAGCTCCGAGGCCACCTTCCAATCGGCCAAAGAGTTGGCAGAATCAATTGGCGCTACTTTTTACTCGTGGCTGATAGACGAGGAAGTTAATTCATATACCCAAAAAATTGAAAAAGCATTAAACAGGCCATTAACCTGGGAGACTGATGACATAGCCCTTCAAAACATTCAGGCTCGCTCAAGGTCACCCATCATCTGGATGCTGGCCAATATTGAAAACGCATTACTGCTCACCACTTCCAACAGAAGTGAAGCTGATGTAGGCTACGCCACCATGGACGGTGACACCAGCGGAAGCATTGCCCCTATCGCCGCAGTTGACAAGCATTTCATCATCACCTGGCTAAGGTGGGCTGAAAGGAATCTCGGTTATACGGCATTGAATTACGTCAATAACCTTCAACCCAGTGCAGAGCTAAGGCCTCTGGCTCAGGAGCAAACCGATGAAGCCGACCTGATGCCCTACCCTGTTATTGTGGAAATCGAAAAACTAGCCATCCGAGATCGTAAATCCCCGGTTGAGGTTTATCATGCCCTCAATGCGGTTAAGCTGGAGAGTAGTGAGCTTCTAAAGGCACACATTACCAAGTTTTTCAGGCTCTGGAGCCGCAACCAGTGGAAACGTGAACGTACAGCGCCAGCTTTTCACCTCGACGACTTTAATGTTGATCCAAGGACGTGGTGCAGGTTCCCTATTCTTTCAAGTGGATTTGAGACGGAGCTGAGGGAACTGAATGAGTTGGATTAGAGCTCTCTTTACTATTAAATAAAAAGGTGTATTTGTTATCTTTTAATAATGGCTCAGCAATAGTTAGCCTTTAAATTGAATATTTGCCCTTATACCTGAGTAACGTTTAACAATAGTTTAATTGCCAATTATACTGAGATAGTTATATTTGTCGCATGTCAATTTTAAGCTACATCATCTGGAACACTGATCCGGAGTTTTTTACCATTCCCATTTTAGACCGTCCCGTTCGTTATTACGGGCTGCTATTTGCGCTGGCTTTCCTTATTACTCAGCAGATTATGTTCTACATCTATCGTAAAGAGGGTAAGCCGGAAAGGGATGTGGAAACATTAACCATCTACATGGTAATAGCCACTATCCTTGGAGCGCGTTTAGGGCACGTTCTCTTTTACGAACCGGACAAGTACCTGTCAAATCCAATAGATATTCTTAAAATATGGGAAGGCGGACTGGCAAGCCATGGCGCTGCATTCGGCATCTTATTCGCTCTCTGGGTGTATGTAAATTATAAGATCGTTATAAACATAAATCCATTCTCCAACCCCAAAAAACGCTTTGTTTTTGAGAAGTCTAAAAGACCTAACCAGAGCTATTTACAGGTTGTAGACCGGATAGTAATTGTAGTAGCTCTGGCGGGTTGTATGATCCGTATGGGTAATTTCATGAACTCGGAGATCTATGGTGTACCCACCGAATCTGAATACGGTGTTATTTTCGCCCATGATGTAGAGCGTACTTTTGACTCCTACTCCAGTCCTGTCCAAAGCATCGAGTTTGAAGAAGATAAAACCAGGGACCTGAATGCTGAAGGATATGTGCCTCTAAAACTAAACATTGACTTTAAAAACCAGCCGGAGATCATTAATGAGGAGAGCATTGAATTTTATTTCAATGGAAAATTTAAAGAAACGCTTAACTATCCTTACGTAAGTGAACATATATACCAGCCTATGAACCAGGCGCTGGATTATAAGGTATCTAAAAACAGTGATGGCTCGTACAGTGCAGTGGTCAATACCTACGGTATCCCCAGGCACCCCACCCAGCTTTACGAAGCAGGGACGTCGCTGGCTATATTCTTCCTGCTGCTTGCACTTTGGATGAAGTACAAAAATGAAACCCCTCCGGGTTTGCTCCTTGGCCTGTTCCTGATCCTGCTATTCGGTTTACGTTTTGTACACGAACTGTTTAAAGAAAACCAGGTAGCTTTTGAAGATGAAATGACCTACAACATGGGACAGATCCTGAGTATCCCATTAATCATTGCCGGTATCATTATTCTTTTCAGGGCCATATCCAAAGGAAGATATAAAGAAACAGCAGGTTAATCCTTTGCATTTTCTTACATAGAGAATAGTTATTTCATAATCTTATGCGTTATGAAGTAACTATTTTTTATTTTAGGAGACATAATAGTCGAATATTCAATCACACTTGTCTCTATGGCGTAGGTACCGAAGATGCTGGCATTCTTTATTTCAATTTTATTTGCATTTCATAGCCCTGACTCCGTCACTAAAATGACCGTGTCCGACCATAATGCTATTAGTACCGACTCTACCACGGAAAAAAGCCGATATATATACATAGACAATATATTCATAATCGGTAACAAGCAGACCAAAGACAAGATAATACTCCGTGAAATGAGCCTTAAACGCGGGGAATACTATTTTGATGAAGACCTCCAGGACATTATCAAAAACGACCGGAGCAAAATACTTAATACCCGGCTGTTTAATACCGTGGAAATTACCATACTTGAGCTTGCCGATAATGTGATAGACATTGTGGTACGCGTTTCAGAGCGCTGGTACACTTTCCCGGCACCTATATTTGACCTGGTAGATCGAAATTTCAATGACTGGTGGCAAAACCAAAATCATGATTTTAGCCGTGTAAACTATGGCCTGAGGCTATACCGGAACAACATGCGGGGGAGAAATGAAACGCTCCGACTCGAAATGCAATTTGGGTTTACCCGGCAATTCGGGCTGTCGTACGATATCCCTTACATCGACAGGGCACAGAGGCATGGTATTTCCGTAGATTACCTCTATGCTGAAAATAAGAATATAGCCATACGGACTGTGGAGCACAAGCGCGTATTTTATGATTCCGAAAACCTGCTTAAACTGAGACGTATCTACAACCTCGGCTATCGGTTCCGCAACTCCTTTTATACCCGCCATACCATCAATGTTACTTTCAACGACAATGAAATAAACGATACTATCGCTAACATTAATCCTGAGTACTATCTCAACAGCCAAACATCCCAGCGCTATTTCAGTGTCAGCTATGACCTTAACATTGATAAAAGAGATGTAAACTCATACCCGCTCCACGGGCACCGCACTGTTTTTATGGCAGAAAAACACGGATTAGGCTTTTACAATGACCTTGACCTGTTCAACATTAATATCAACCACGCCAGGTTCCTTGACCTGACCCGAAATTTCTACCTCTCTAATTATACCTCCCTTTACTTTAGCGGGCCCGACCGGCAACCCTATGCCAACCTGCAAGGGCTTGGCTATAGAAAAGACTTCATAAGAGGCTATGAACTGTATGTAATAGAAGGCCAAAAATTTTACCTCAACCGTACTACACTGAAAAAGCGGATTTTTGACACCAAACTGCGTCTGGGCTTCCTGCCTATCGAGCAATTCAGAAACTTTCCCCTCTCGATCTACCTTAAAACGTACTTTGACATGGGGTACGTTGAAAATTTTGAAAATTATGAGCAGAACACGCGCCTTACGAACAGGTATCTGTTTGGCACGGGTGCAGGAATTGACTTTGTAACCTATTATGACACCGTCATTCGTTTTGAATATTCTGTCAACCGTGAAAAAGAAGCCGGCATTTTCCTTCACTTGAAAAAGGAGTTCTAGTATTCTATCTCCTTCTTTCTGCCTTTTCTATCCACCCTGTACCACTTGCCTACTCGCTCGCCATGAGCATAACTGCCTATATATTCCAATTGGCCTCCATCAGTGTAAAACTTCCATTCCCCGGTCTCCTTTCCCTGATCATACTGCCCCTCTTGTATAAGTACCCCATCCTCATTGTACACCCTCCATGCACCATGAGGCCATCCGTTCACATAGTCAACGGCACGTTTTAACTGTCCATTTGGGTGATAATACTTCCAAATGCCTGCATATTGACCATGTTTATAAACACCCTCCTTCTCCACACTGCCATTACCATGAAAATAAACGGCGGAATCCTGCGGTAATCCACCTTCCCAATGCTCTATGCCTACCACGCTACCTTTGTTGTCAAAGTACTTCACCTGTCCGTGCAATTGCCCGCTATCATAGTGCTGTATGGCATTGAGCTGACCATTTGGATAATAATAAATCCACTTCCCTTCCTTCTGTCCATCCACCAGCTCCCCGACAGCTTTAAGCTCTCCTCCGGCGTAATATTCTTGCTGGGCTTTAACCTGCGAACTTAACAACAGCATTAATGAAAGGCCTACGGTCCAAAGTCCTGTT
>NZ_SMLW01000531.1:0-11710 GCF_009711405.1 Fulvivirga kasyanovii
TTAAATATGTAGTTTTTGAGAATGGCTTCCCTAAAGAAATCAGGGCTTTCCTGTTGTTCTCTCAGCTTTTTATATTCTTTTTTGAAATACTTACTGATTTTCTTAGTCCTTTCCCTGTAGCCAGAGCCAAAGTCGACATTCTCATGGGTGATCCGGGGCAGAAACTTTACGGTAATTTCTGTTTTTTTGAGATAGAAATCATCTCCACGGGTCATGGCAAAACTGGTACCGTGTAAGAGAACGGGCTGTATATCGAGCTTAAAGTGTTCTGCCAGAAAGAATGCCCCTTTATGAAAGCGGCCAAGTTCTGCTGTTCTCGATCTTGTACCTTCCGGATAGACTATAATAGAGTATCCCTCATTGATTATTTTTTCAATCTTCTCCAGTTGGTTTTCCAGTCCTTTGGATGCAGGTATGAAATCGGCATACTGAACGGATTTGCCAAATAGCGGAGAGTTATAAACCCAATCATTTGTAACCATTACCACTCTGGGGTTGAACATCAGCAGAAGCAGGATATCCATAAATGAGTGATGATTACTGATAATTACGGATGGCTTGTTAAAATCAATGTTATCTTTCCCGTTAACCTTTTTACGGATATTGACCATGATATTGATTACCAGCCAGCAGAAAAAACGTATCAGTTTATGAAATGCATATTTGCGTTTGTCCTCGGAAGCCCATGGGATACGGCAAATCCACCTGGCAACAATAAGCATAATACAGCCAAAAAGAAAGCAAGCGAAAGATAAAGCTGTCCTTACAAAGGAAGCAATTGTGAAAGGAATAACATGGTTTCGTTTTCTGCGAAGAATTAACAGGTCGTAGAGCATGTGCTCTACCGTAAAAGTGATGAATACTACTGAAAAGATACCGATAATGGCAAGGAAAGCAATTGACTTCAATGCCGGGTGTTGCGCAAAGGCAAGCACACCTATTCCCAGCAAAGTGGTCACCATTGACAGTATAATTGATTTTTTATAGGAGGTTAGGTTATCAATGCCATAAGCATACTGCTGGGTCAATCCGCGCATAACAAAAATGCTGTAATCTATACCTAAACCAAATATGAATGTACAGATAATAATGTTGACAATGTTGAAGGTAAGTCCAAGCCACCCCATAAGCCCCAGTACCCAGAGCCAGCTTAGCAGGATAGGCAGAAAGGCAATCAAAGTTAGCTCCAGCCTGCCGTAACTGATAAGTATGATCAGAAATACAACAATCAGGGAAATGTTGACGAGGTTGCTAAAATCCTCTTTCAGCAATTCCACCAGTTTATTAGTCAGGTGGGTTTTATCCAGAATAATGATGTTGGGCAGTTTTGAAAGGGTGCGTAGAACTGCCGGTTTATTTTCCTGAGCCAGGGCGATGGTGGACAGTACGGATACTGTTCCATCTGCATTGTTAATTACCAGGTCATCTCCCATTACAGATAAAATGGTGGTGACATCTTCTTCAGATATAGTGGAGTATTCCTTATTCAATACATTTACAAAACTGGAAAACGTACCCTCACGGAAACCATAAGCTTTGGCAGCTTCGTTCAGGGTTTCAGTGACACTGTCCCGGCTATGGCCTTGCCAAAACTGCTGCCAGTTACTCAAGCCTTCTTGCTGTACCTGGGGAGAAGGGATGATATTGTTCAGGGTGTAGAAATCAAATATAGAATCCTGGGCATTCAGGCGTTCCAATTCTTCTAAAAGTACAGTATTGGCCTGCAGGGCTTCGCTGATGGTACTGCCATTAAAGGCTACATAAATATTGTTGGCTGAAAAATTTGAAATGGCGTTGATACCTTCCTGGTACCTTTCCAGATGTTCGGGCATGTAGTTCAGTTTGAGCATATCATTCTCAAAGGCAACCTGCTTCCAGGTAAAAAGGCTTATTACTGACAACACTACGAGGATAACTACGGCCCAGCTTTTCTTGTAAAATGAGTATGCGGCCAGCCAACTGACAAATCGTTCTATAAAGTTTCTTGCTTGAGGAGTTGGCTTTTCCTTCTTAATTATCATGTGAGGAAGAAAAACCAGTGTATAGAAAACTGCTCCCAAAACACTAATTCCAGCAAAAATACCGAGGTCTTGTAACGCTGTAGACCTGATGAATATTAACGACAGAAAAGCACAGGCAGTGGTAATACTACTCATCAGTAGTGGAATGGAAAGATCTTTAAACAAGGCCTGTACGTCCTTCTCCTTTTTGTAATGGGTGAAAAAATGCAAGGCATAGTCTATGGTGATACCCAATAAAACAGAACCTACACCCAATGAAATAGCAGAAACACTATCTCTCACCACGGCCAAGAATGCAATGGCCACTATGGCACCAAATATACCTGGCGTAACTACGACTATAAATGTGGTGACATTCCTGTAGAAAAATGAAATAAAAACAAATAAAGCTGCCAGGGCAAGGCTTACTGTTACAATAATATCTGCTTTTATACGACCTGCGTTGGCTACGGCAACTGCTGCAGGTCCGAAATATTCAATTTTAACAGCGCCATCAATAGATTCAAACTGCTCTTTCAACTGACTAATACCTTCTATGAGCCGGGCATTATTTGACGTTTCATTAGGAGGGTTGCTTAATGTTACAAAAAACATCAGGTGGCGATTATCAGTGGTGACGATGTGGTTCTGATACAAACTGAAGTTATTGTCCAACTGCTGGTCGCGCATTCTTTGAAGGGGAAAGGCGGCCAAGCCCAATGGATCTTTGACCAGCATTTTTGTAACCACACCTACCGGCGACAGGAGCTGTTTATAAGTACGTTTTACTGACTCTCCAATAGCTTCCTCTTTGATCCGGTCATCTATTTGCTCATAATCTTTTGGCTGAAGGTAAAAGGGAAGATTACGGTAGTAATAATCATACATTTGCTGCATTTGTTCATCCGGCACTTCCCTGATTATTTCATCAATAAATTCGGAATAGCCTGCATTCAAAGAATCTGAAAGGGCTTTTGCCATTGACACAAGCTGATCCGGACTTGCAGCGGCCGAATCGTTAAAGTAGAGGTGAATAACCAGACGATTATTGATCTTAAGCCCTTCAAAAACCTTATTGACGGAAGTTACCTGTTCATCACGGGGCATTATGTTTACTATATTTTCTTCCAGGCGTATGGTTGTAGCCAGGTAAGCTGTCCCGCCTAGTAACAGCGCCAGAAAAATAAAGGATGCAACCTTAAATGCCCTGATGAATTTATATATCTGATAAAACAACTTTGACATGCAATATTTAAGATGAGGCTAAATATAGTTTGGCGACAAATGTAACCAGATTTTCTTACAGGCTGGTAAGGCTGTCTTTGGCTTCGCCTTTAAAAGGCCTTCTTACCATGAAGTACAGCACTGTAACCAGCCAGGTAAGTATACCCATGGCGAGGGCCAAAACGATAGCACCGATAACATACTGCACTAAATTGGCTTTGATCATTTCTAAAGTGATACCTGAATGGAACAACAGATCATCTTTGGGATCAGAGACAAAAAAGGCGCCCAGTTTATAGCTGCCGTAAATAATCACCGGGATCATGGGCGGAATACTGATATGCGCTGCGACTACAAATAAGGCTTTGTTGAGTTTCATTAAATGGGATAGTGCTATACCTACTATCAATTGATAACCCCAGATGGGAAAAATGCCCATAAAAACACCAAACCCAATAGAAAGCGCCTTAGTCCTTACAGGTTCATCCTTGTTAAACAGGTGTTTTTTTGTAAACTTTCTGATATTCTCCCTGGTCAATAATTTTATGAACCGAAAGGGTATATAATAAAGCACGGCCAGTATGAAAAACCATGTATTTAATATACTGATCCTGGTAAAGTCTGCAAATGGCCTGAAATGGGATATCCTTTTCTTACCCGGCTCATAATGTACACGAATGGGAATGTTTTTAACGTTTATCCCTTTCCATGCGGCTTTTACTATTACCTCTACTTCAAATTCAAACCTGGAGGTGATATACCTGATCCCTTCCATCTTTCTGATGGGGTATAAGCGATAGCCTGATTGCGTATCTGTCAGTTTTATCCCAGTGTCAACATAAAACCAGAAATTGGAGAATTTATTGCCAAAGCTACTCTTGCCGGGTACATTTTCCTGACTCATATTTCTCGCGCCTATAACGAGGCTGCCCGGCTCCTTTTCTATTTCTTCCAGGAACTTTGGCAGGTCCTCAGCAAAGTGCTGCCCGTCGCTATCCACTGTTATTGCATAATGATATCCTTCTTTCAATGCATACCTGAAAGCATTTCTAAGCGCAGTACCTTTCCCCTGGTTCTTTTCATGTTCAATTACATGTATCTGATCACCAAAGTCCTTTAAAATTTGGGGTGTGGTGTCGGTAGCTCCGTCATTGACCACGATTACATCAGAGGTGTATTCGAGCACGTCGCTTATCACTTTCGACAAGGTGCCTGAGTTGTTGTAGGTCGGGATGATAACACAACATTTATGGAACCGAAATTTTGCTTTGAAATCCATTGGTAATTACTTCAGTTCAAAACGGCCTTTAAATTTGAAGTTGGCCTCTCCACTTTTTAAAAAGGTACTCGCCGAAACCGTAAGGCCAGCGGGTTCTTCTTTGATAATTATTTCAAATTTTAAGTGTCCATCCACTGTGGGGTCAACCAACTTTACATATTTTATGTTTGCTCCCTCAGACAAAAACCAGCTTTTGCCTGTCTCCTGGGATATAATGTCTTTAAGCATCTCCAAAAGGCAAACGCCAGGTAAAACCGGTTGCCCCGGAAAGTGGCCTTTAAATATCTCATGATTGATGTTTAAGGCAGCATTTACGGTATACTTACCTTCTTCGGGCTGCTTAACCTCATCAAGTGTATATAAACTTCCTTTCAGCATGCTTTATCTGTCAAGTAATTTCATTTCCATCTTCATTTTAATGTAGCGGTGGTTCACACATATTTCATCCGGGATCGGATCGCTATTGGTGTAGAAAAATGAAGCATAGGTTTTCAAAAAAGTAAAATTATTTTTGGTTTCAGCCTCACGTACTTTGTTGTCGGCTGTTAGTTTAATTTTAATGGTGTTATCTCCCTTTATTTTATAGCCGTTTTTCTTTTCTTTTACCTTTTCAGGATTTTGCAGGTCAGTTAAGAGCATGATGCTAAAATCTTTGGCCATGATCCTTCGGATAACAGCCCGCTCCATTCCTTTGGGTACTTTATTCCAGGTCAGTTTTCCGTCTGCAATTAAAAAATCCATTATTGAAGGTCCTAGTTTAGACAATAGAACTACTCTATAAGCCTCCCCTTCTTTTTTCACTACCATCAAGCCGCTAAAACTGTGTTCCCTATAGGTAAAAACTGTATTATAGATCAATCCGTTATCAGCGTGGTTGATGTATGGCTTAGGTAGCTCATCGTCTTGGGCGGAAGCCTGCGCTACAATGAGAATGTATAAAATTGAAAGGAATAAAAATCGTTTATTCAAAACCATGGCCATTGTTTGTGAGAATGCATTTATTCTCACTGGAATGAAAATTCACTATCAGGTATTGATGAGTTAATCTTTTTATTGTGGAAGGTTATCAGGGTATAATCTCCTTCGTGTTCAAAAAGCTGAATTTTATTTACGGTATAATCGCTCTTTTCAAAATACACATCAATCTGCTTTATATAGCTCTTCAATTGCTCTTCCTTAGGGCTGAGCCTGGCTAAATATAACTTATTATTCTCCAGATAGGAAATATCAAATCGCTCCTCCTGCAAAACATTGCCTTGTACACTATTGATGATAAGGTCATTCAACTCTTTAAATATTTTGCTGTTCCGGATCTCAAATGAATTTACTTTTCCTTCATCATTGATCTTAATCTCCTCCCCGTTGAGTAGGATCGCGTAGTTGTAAGGGTTGGTATATGACCACTTCAAAAGGTCCGGTTTTTTAAAGTGCATGGTACCGGATGACTCTACAGAATTTGATAATATATTCAGGTATTTATTTTGGTTAAAGGATGCCTGTATGGTATTGGTATTGGTAGCCATCCGGTTTATTCCCTTCTTAAATGCCGGTATATCTTTCATTGTTTCAAAGCTATCATTTTGAAACAGCAGCATAAAAGGAAACACTAATACATATATCAGCAGCTTACTCATAGTCAGTCAAATTTAAAAATTTCGTCTATAGTGACGCACTCATAATTCTTTTCTTTGGCATACAGCAAAATTGCTTCCAGAATTTGAGGTGTCTTTTCCCTGTTATCATGAAGCAATACCACCGAGCCGGGTTTAAGTTGAGCAATAACTTTTTTAATTACTTTTTCAGGGCTGGTACTCATAGTATCAAATGAACGCAGGCTCCATCCGATCGCCTTCATTTGGGTGGCCTTTACAGCAGCGGCTATAGCAGGATTGGTAACGCCATAAGGAGGCCTGAAATAATTTATGTTTTTGCCGGTGGAATTTTTAATCAATTCGTTCGTCTTTTCTATCTCGTAAGCAATATCCTTCTTACTGAAAAGGGGAAATAGTTTATGGTGAGAATATGAATGATTACCAACCGTATGCCCCTCATCTACTATTCGGCGCACTATTTCCGGATTTTCTTCGATGCTTTTACCGATTAAAAAAAAGGATGCTTTTGCCTTATACTCTCTTAATACTCCAAGTATGCTTTCTGTAAACAGGTGCGGTCCGTCATCAAAGGTTATGGCTATTTTATTTTCAGCATTACCGGGTGAGGTGTAAGCCTTCAAAAAAATATTGTACTTCATAACAGAGGAGCCAAGAACCAAAAATACAAGAAATGTCAGGGTGCTTACGGCATAAAATACCCAGGTTACGCCTATAAAATAATCTAGCATCAATAGTCCAGCTATTACCGCTATGAACGTCGCCCGTGCTATAACAAAGGGTGTCATAGGGATAAAAAGGATATGGCGTGGTTCTCGCCATTATAATGATTATATATCAAGACCTTGTGTAAACTGCCGCTGTGAGAGCCTGACAGCAGGGTATCCGGGAAAATGCATTGTTGACGAAGCATTTCAACTCCCAGGTTATAAGCGTATGCAGAAGAGGTGAAATATTCTCCGGTTACTTTTTTAAACCCAGCAACGGGAATACCAACGGCAAAGGCTGAAATGAAATTTTGATAATAGGCATCCTGGCTTTTTTTATCCAAACCTAAAATCAGGGCATCTATTTCACTTTTATCCAGATCATTCTTTCTTAAAAAATTATCCACCTTTTTCATCAACTCATCGGGAGCAATGTGGCCAAAGGTGGCGACATCCTCTACGCAAACAGAGGTCTCATCTCCTGAACCTGAAATCATGAAAAAACAGGCCCCTTCACCAAAGGGAATATTGTTTCCACATTCCATCTTTACTAAAATATTATTTACTTCCGGGGTCATTTCATCGGCTCCGCCCAGTAGTATGTGATTTGCTCCCTCATGAACACGCAAAATGGCATCAGACAAAGCATTTTCAAATGAGTGTCCTCTGTTGACATAGGTGAAGTTATCTTCAGGGCACTGCAGCATCAGGGCTAATTGCCCGGCAATGGTGTTATGTGTGGACTGGATAAAAGCAGTTGGTGACAGCAGCCCTTCCTTCTCGGTGATAATCTCTTTAAGAAACTTTTCGGTGTCTTTGATACAACCCAAGCCTGTACCTACAATGATGGCATCGGGTTGGCTAATTCCTGATTCGGTAAGTACTCGATTTCCGGTAGCCACACTCATTTTTATGATTCGGCTCATGCGGCGTGCCAGCTTCGGATCAATTACATTTTTATATTCTGGTTCGAGGGCATGCAGGTAAGGTATATCTGATGACTGCCAGTTGTCCAGATACTTTTCCGGATCAAAAGTATTTTGCGGTGTGATGGCTGACGTTGCTGTGATATATACCTTCATGAAATATCTGCAAAAATAAGTGATGAGCAGTTGCCTCCAAATCCAAATGAGTTGGAAAGCACATATTGTATCTTCATAGGTGTCAATGAAGTGACAGGAGGCTTGATCACATCCATTGGATTGGTAAAATTCAGGTTGGGAAATGCCACCTGATGTTGAATAGCAAGTAAGGAGAATACAGCTTCTATGGCTCCGGCTGCAGCTAAAGTATGTCCAGTGAAAGCTTTGGTGGAGCTATACGCAGGAACTTCTGTGCTAAAAACTTCCCTTATGGCATGGCTTTCAGAGAGGTCGTTATTGGCAGTTCCGGTGCCATGCGCATTGATGTAATCAATTTTATCTGAGGGCACTCCGGCTATTTTTAGGGCTTTTTTCATTGCCAGCAGTGCTCCTTTTCCTTCCGGTGACGAGGCTGTCTGGTGATAGGCATCATTGGCATTGCCATACCCAACGAGTTCTGCAATTGCGCTGGCGCCCCTGCCATGAAGTGACTGCTCCGACTCCAGCACAAGAAAAGCTGCTCCTTCTCCCAGATTAAGACCTTGTCTTTCAACGTCGAATGGCCTGCAGTGGGTATGATCAAGTATTTTCAGGCTATTGAACCCATTTAGCGTAAACAGTGACAATGCATCAGAGCCTCCTGCTATTACACAATCTTCCATGCCTGCCCTGATCATCCTTCCTGCATTCATGATAGTATTGGCAGAAGATGAACATGCAGTGCTAATGGTTTGGAGGGTGCCTTTCAAATCTAGCGCATCAGCAATTTTAGCTGTTGAATAGCCGCAATCATGTCCTTGAAAAGAGGACTTATAATCTACGTCTTTGCCTTCTTGTAAATCGCGGTAGGCCAGTTCCGATAGATCCATGCCTCCTACGCTGGTGCCGTTTATTAATGCAGTAGCGCTCAATTTCTCCGGTGTCAGCCCGGCCATTCCAGCGGCTTCCCGGGCAGCCAATATACCCAGCAAGGCCGTTCTGGATATGGTTTTATCTGTAAGGCCCACCTGCCTGGCTAATTCAGCATTTGCTATTTTCAGTTCACCAACGGGCATATCTTTATGGGCAGTATGCAAAATTGCAGGCACACTTATTCCCCCGGTTGAAGATTTGAGAGCGCTTAAATTGCTACCCACACCCACTCCAAGAGCAGAAACTATTCCATATCCGCTGATGTAAACCTTTGACTGCACTGTACTATTTTTTACTCTTCTCGATATAAGCCGCTATGGTGTTTATAGATTGAAAGACCTCTCTGCCATCTTCCGGATTTTCAATTTTCACTCCGTAATTCTTCTCAAGCAGTACAATCAGTTCAAGGGCATCAATCGAATCAAGCCCAAGCCCATCTCCAAACAGCGGTTCATTGTCATCAATGTCTGCTGCGTTCACATCTTCAAGGTTCAACGCTTCTATTATAGCGGCCTTAAGATTTTCTTTCAGTTCTTCCATTTAATTAGAATATAATTTGATTGAAATTTTTATCAAAATCTAAAGCTAAAGGCGCTCCCGTATCCTTTTGGCTACTCACCAGGTATAATTCAGCAATGTAACTGCTATCAGAGTAATCTACAAAGCCGGTAATACAATAATGATAGTGCTCTGCTTCAAAAAGGTGTTGCACATAGGTGTGCAAAAAGTCAACGTCCAATTGCTCCATGATAAAACAGGTATTCTCTCCGGTGACCTTATACCTGATGCACATTTCGCCAAGCATAATATTGGGAAGTGTATAGACAAACACTGCCGGACTTGGAAAATAATTGCTCCTATCTGCAATGGACTGATAGTGTCTTTTGTCAGAACTTAATGATGAAGATTTATTTCCCAAAACAATGGCCACCTTATCACCGTCCCAGTTTTCGATATGCATGGTAAGCAAATGAGTTCCGAGAAATGCGAGTTGGCTCAATTCATCCATTTTGAAGAATTTGGGGTATTGAATGGAGAGGTGCCTGTACAATTCCTTGCCAAAAAGATTAAAAGGGTGCTTTTCCTCGTTATTCAAAACAAACTCTCCATTGGCCTGCACTGAGGTCGGTGTTATTATGCTGTGAGCCTGAATTTGAAGTTGCATCTTGTTTTAATCTGTTTTATAAACTTTTATACACTACTGCCGCGTTGCACCCTCCAAAACCTGAGGTAGTTTTTAGGGCATACTCGCACGCGGCGACAGCTTTTGTTGCTTGTATTATGTTGAGCGTTTTTGTAGTACCTGTTTCCTGAAAACCTTGTGACGCAACAAGTTCTCGTTCTAGCATTTGCTTCATGGTTATTATGGATTCAATTACTCCGGCAGCACCTAGTGTATGTCCAAAATAACCTTTTAAGCTGTTCAGAGGTGTATCGCTCAGTCCAAGGGTATCAAAAACTATGGCTTCCATCTCATCGTTAAAGAGGGTAGCTGTACCATGTGCACTTATATAGCTGATCTGGCTGGCGGTAATATCTGTCTGCTCTAAGGCACGTTTCACTGCCAGTTTTAGTCCTTCACCTGTTCTTGAAGGCCCCGAAATGTGGTTAGCATCGTTGGATTGAGACCCTGATAATATTCTTACAGCCTGACCTTTATTTTTGGCCAGTGTCACATCTCGTGTTAAGATCATGGTTCCGCAAGCTTCGCCGAGTGAAATTCCTTTGCGGCGGGCATCATACGGCCTACAGGGCTCATCGCTAATGGCCTTAAGGCACTGAAAGCCGCTAACCACAAATTCGCTTAGTATATCACCGCCTGCTACAATGGCATGGTCGTATTGCCCCACTTCTATCAGGCGCTTTGCTGTTATAATGGCTGACAATCCCGAAATGCAAGCATTTGATACAATAACGGGTGCATTGGGCAAGTCAAAATATCTGGCTATAGTATTGCCCATAACCGTCAACTCTGAACGTTTTGTATCCATAGGGCCAGTATAACTTTCAGATAGCAGGTCAATGTTGCCTTTAGTGGTGGAAATTACCAGTAATGTCCGGTTTTTATCAAGATCTTTAACATGGCTGAGTGCATCGGAAACAGAGTGGATAAAAAGCTGTTCCAGAAAGGTATAGCCATTGTCTTCTGAAATGTTTAAGGCTCGCTTTATATCTTCACCAATAGCGGCTCCATAAAATTGCTCCGGATACAGATCTCCGTTTTGGATATTAGCAATACCTGAAATACCGCCGCGACAAGCAGCATAATTTGCTTCTGTATTAGTGCCCAAAGGGCTAACTATATTGTCTGCTACTGAATAGATCTCCATAGTTATTTCAGGCTTAGTACATTCCAATGTGCTTTCCAGCTCTGAAAAAATTCCGGCACGGTAAGCTGTAACTGGTTTTGCTTATTCAGGAAAACCTGTACTGACCTGCCAGTTGCATAGACCTCCTGGTTATCGGCATGATATAGTTTGTAGTCAAAAATGATCTTTGCTGCGGGAGTGTCCACAAATGTAGTCTCAAGCACTACCGGGTCGTTGTATTTAACAGGCTTTTTATAGTTGCAATCTACTTTCACAATCGGTATCGTAAAGCCATGATCTTCATATACATCCAGATAGCCAAGGTTATAGGCTCTCCCAAAGCTTTCCCGACCGTCCTCAAAATATTTAATATAATGACCATGCCATAGGATGCCCATACTATCAATTTCATTAAACCTTACCCTTATTTCGGTTGTATCCTTTAGCATTTATTTCTGGTCTTCTTCCGGTTTAATAAAAATCCTTAATTCACATTCAGCCATGGTACTTTCATTTTTATCATAAATCCGTGCCATGGCTATTTGCATATTCATTACTTCATTCACAATCTCTACTGAAGTGTAGAT
>NZ_SMLW01000531.1:11888-16864 GCF_009711405.1 Fulvivirga kasyanovii
CGCCTATAGCCGGTAATTTATAAATTTTAAGGCCTTTAACCGAAGCAATAAAGCCAACAGGGGCCTCTTTTTTTAATGAATGGGCCTGAATACCGGCAAACAATGCGGCAGTCTGTGCCATGTTCTCAACAAGCCCACCTTCCTGTAAACGGCCTTCGTTAACCAGTACGTTATCATCTGTTACCTTCAGCCCTGACACTACCGACTTTTCATCATGGCTGTACAGAGAAGAGACCATTACAAACGGTGGACGTTGTGGTATGTATTTTAAAAGCTCGTTTCCTTCTTCCAGTGCGGTCATATCTTAAAATTTAACCGGCGCCATTGCAGGCTAATATTAATTTATTTGTTAATTATTCAACTACTGCACCTTTTACATCTTCGCTCCAAAAGTCATAATAGTTAAACCACTGTAAAGGTGTCTGCTTCATCTTTGTTTCCAGGTGCTCTACATACTGATCGAGCAACTCCTCAGCGGTGGATTCTGCATTTTGGATCGGGGTAGCTGAAAGGTGGTATGTTTTACCTTTTCCACGAACGGCATAGGCGAAAGAGTAAGGCACTTTAAGCTTGGTAGCTATAGTAAATGGCCCCAGCGGAAAAAAGGCATTTTTACCCATGAACACCTTTCGGACTACGCGACCACCTGAGGTAAACCTGTCGCCATGCATGCAGATAACCTCTTTATTGCGCAAAGCGGTGTTGATCTTGAAAATGTGTGACAGGTCGTTTTTTATAGCAATGATGTTCACTTTTCTGTCTTTCATGACCTGATCAAGGTAGTTTTTGATCTTTTCATGTTCAGCTTCATAGATCAGGATATTGGTCGTAAGTTTGATTTTATCCAGCAGAAAACCTGCTATCTCCCAATTACCGAGGTGGGCGCTTATTACCACACCTCCGGTTTCCTTTAATGTTTCGAGATGCTCGACACCATCGAAAGTATATTGAAATTCGTCTGATTGGCCCGAGCCTATAGCTATTTTATCGATTAGCGTCTGCCCGAAAATGTAGTAACTCTTGTAAACAGCCTGACAGGCTTTCAATCTGTTAAAACCTAAAATATCCCTAAAATAGCTATATATAGCTGAGGTCGATTTCGGAGCAAATATTACGTAGTAGCATGCCACTATCCTTAAAAGAACATACGCCGCACTTACCCCTGACTTTTTAAGAATATAAATGAAAATCTGATAACCCAGGAGGCCTCCGCGTGTTTTGCCCTTCCAAGACGACATTATGCGGCCTCTGCTTTCTGAATTACGTAATCGTAGAAATCCTGAAAAGTATTAATACCAACAAAATCCTCCGGATTTACTTTAAAGCCAAAGTTGCTTTCTATCTCCACCACCAGATCAACATAGTCAAGGCTGTCCAGGTCGAGAGTCTCTTTTAAGTTGGCTTCAGGTTCGATTACCTCAGGTTCAACCTCAAACTCATCTACCAGGAATCCATTTATTTTCTCAATGATCTCGTCTCTATTCATCTCCGTTTAGTAATGTTTAGTCAAATTTTTTGATGATTAAGCTGGAATTTGTGCCTCCAAACCCGAAAGAATTCGACAAAAATAAATCAAAATCCTTTTCCACAACATCAAAAGCAAAGTTTAAATCTTTTAGTTCATCGTCGGGATCCTGCAGGTTAATATTTGGGGCGATGAAGCCATTTTGCATCATAAGCAGCGAATAAACTACCTCGCTGGCCCCTGCCATCCACATTTCATGACCTGTCATTGATTTGGTGGAGCTGAGGTATGGTTGTTTATCTCCAAAAACCTGTAGTATGGCCTTCCCTTCATTCAGGTCACCGGCAAGGGTGGATGTAGCATGGGCATTGATGTAGGCAATATCGGCAGCCTTCACTCTTGCTTGTTCCATTGCCATTTCCAGGGAGCGCGCCGGCCCGTCTACATTAGGGTGTGAAATATGATCACCATTGGATGAAAAGCCGTATCCTATGATCTCTCCCAATATTTCCGCCCCTCTCTTTTTCGCCGATTCCAGGCTTTCTATAATTATGGTTGCAGCACCTCCACTAGGCACCAGCCCGTCACGTTTTTTATCAAAAGGCCTTGATGATGCTGCGGGATTTGCCTCCTGAATAGAAAATGTACCTAAGCCATCAAAACTACCCATGGAGTGATAGTTCACTTCCTGGGCCCCACCACAAATTACCTTATCCTGCATGCCGCTTTTAATCATCATATATCCCAAGCCTATAGAGTGGGAGCCGCTGGCACATGCGGCACTAACCGTAAAGTTGATACCTTTAAGTTTAAAAATAGTGGCCAGATTCATGGTTACGGTACTGTTCATCGATTGAAAGATGGAACCGCTGCCAATTAAGGTGGTATCCTTCTTAATTCGAAGTGTATCCACGGCCTCTATGCATGGCTTTGCCGAGCTATCATTTCCAAAGATGATCCCAACATTCTGACTGGCCAAAAACTCTTCGTCCATATTGGCCATTTTCATCGCCTCTATGGTTGACATGTAGGCGTACTCTCCCTGCTCTGCAAGACCAATTCGCTGCCTGCGGTTAAGCATCTCCTTCAGCACCGGCTTTTCCAATATACCGGTCAGTGAAGACCTGAAACCCAACTCTTTACGCTCGGGGTCAATGCCAATGCCCGACTTACCGTGGTACAAAGAATGCTTAACCTCTTCCAGGTTTTTTCCTATACATGAATAAATACCTATACCGGTAATAACTACCCTGTTCATCTAAACTGAATCTGATTAATACAGACCTCCATTAATTGATATTGTTTCTCCTGTGATATATGAGGAGGCATCTGATGCTAAAAATCCCACTACTTTTGCCACTTCCTCCGCTGTTCCAAACCGACGCATAGGAATCATGGATTTATATTCCTTCTCGTCGATACCCTCAGTCATCTCTGTCTTTATAAAACCTGGTGCTACGGCATTAACAGTGATGTTTCTTCTGGCAACTTCCTGGGCCAGGGCCTTAGTTGCACCTATTACTGCTGCTTTAGCAGCCGAATAATTGGTCTGGCCAGGTAAGCCTTTCAACCCTGAAAGTGAAACTACATTGATGATCCTTCCATTTTTGGCTTTGACCATCTCCTGCAGAACACTTTTGGTAACATTATAAAAACCTCCTAAACTGATATCCACTACGTCATCCCACTCCTCGTCCTTCATCCAGATCATGAGGTTGTCTTTTTTTATGCCGGCATTATTGACCAGCACTTCAATTTTTTTATCCGCATTGTCCTTTTGCCACTTCGCCAGCACTTCATTGGTTTCTTTTCTGTCGGCCACATTAAAGGGCATAAGCTCTGCTATTTGCCCTTCCTCTTCTACTGCTGCTTTAGCTTCCTCAGCGGCCTGCTTATTTGAGGCGTAGTTGATCAAAATGTTGTAACCCTGCTTTGCCAACTGAATGCAAATTGCTTTGCCAATACCACGGGAACCTCCCGTAACCAATGCATATTTCATAGACGTGCGTGATTCAAAATCGTCATTTTCAAACGATTTGCAATTTATTCATATAATTTTTCACTTCCAATAATGTACTAAACCTTCCATGAAGAATTTTCCATCATAAACTCCTTCACTTTTCTCAGATCGTTGTAAATGGGATAATCCCCGCTAAACTCAGGCACTATTTCTCTTATGCTATCATAGATCTTTTTGCTCTGAGCAGATAACCCTTCGGTCTTTTTCAAATAATCCAGCGCCTGCACTATGGAGATTACCTCAATAGCCAACACTTCAAAAGTGTTTTCTATGACCTTTTTAGCACATAATGCGGCATTGGCACCCATACTGACAATATCCTGATTATCATTATTGTTAGGTATGCTATGAACATACATAGGGTTGGACAACATCTGGTTTTCTGCTGTGGTAGAGGTAGCCGTAAACTGTACTCCCTGCATGCCAAAGTTAAAACCGAGCTTACCTAAATTGACAAAAGGACTGAGAATACCATTCAATTGGGGGTTCATCAAAAAATTAAGTTGCCTTTCGGCCAGCATTGAAAGTTTGGTGGTAGCAATTTTCAATTTATCCATTTCAAACGACACATAATCTCCATGAAAATTACCGCCGTGGAATACATTGCCATTTTTGGCATCCACTATCGGGTTATCATTGGCTGAATTAATTTCCTCCACCAACAACTTCTGCGCTTCAATAATAGTTTCATAAATAGCGCCCAATATCTGTGGTACGCAGCGAAGCGAATAATACTCCTGTACTTTGTTGCTGATTATCTCTTCTTCAATATGTGTGTTATAAAGTTGCTTTTCCCGCTTCCGGATGTATTTGCTGTCGGCCATGCCTTCACGCATCAGTTTGGCAATATATTGCTGGCCGCTATGTTTTTTTGTACTGTTCAGCTCGGCAGAAAAGTAATCATCGTAGGAGTCAACCATTTCGCATATCATGGCAGAAATACCTACAGACCACTCTATGGCTCTCTGAGCATATATGGCATTGATAATCCCTATACCGGTCATAACACTGGTACCATTCATCACTGCCAGCCCTTCCCTGAGTTTAATGCTCATGGGTGTGATTCCCAGCTCGGCAAACACTTCTGATGTAGGCCTGCGCTGGTTGTTATATACTACCTCCCCTTCCCCTATCATAACCAGGGCAAGGTGCGCCAGTTGCACCAGGTCTCCACTGGCCCCAACTCCACCGTGTTCGAATATTACGGGGGACACATGATTGTTGAGTAAATCTACCAGCACCTGAACGGCGGAAATATTTACGCCCGAATACCCAAGGGAAAGGGTATTGAGCCTGGCAAGCATGGAAGCTTTTACATATACAGGATCGAGGATATTGCCCAGGCCTGAGGCATGGCTGCGAATGAGGTTATACTGCAGGTCTTTTTGCTCCTCTTCACTTATTTTATATTGTGCCATGGGGCCAAACCCGGTGTTGATCCCATAGATCACCTTATTTTTGGAGAATTCACTGAGGAAGGTATAGCTGTCG
>NZ_SMLW01000262.1 GCF_009711405.1 Fulvivirga kasyanovii
TATCCACACAGTTATCAACATATGGTTAAAGATGAAAATTGTATCCCCGTTTTATATTTTTTATCTTATTTTTGGCCATTAATCTTAAGCACTCAATGGATAACAATTCACAGAAAATACATTTCATTGCCATAGGTGGCAGCATCATGCATAACCTCGCCATCGCTTTACATAAAAAAGGATATCAAATTAGCGGTTCTGATGATGAAATATTCGAACCCTCAAAAAGCAAGCTGGAAAAATACGGCCTTCTGCCCCGGGAAGAAGGCTGGAACCCTGACAAAATCACCACTGACCTGAATGCGGTGATCCTGGGTATGCATGCCAGAAAAGACAACCCTGAACTACTAAGGGCCAAAGAGCTTGGCTTAAAAATATATTCTTTCCCGGAATACCTTTACGAACAATCGCAGGACAAACAACGGGTAGTAATAGCCGGCAGCCATGGAAAAACTACCATTACGTCTATTATAATACATGTACTTAAATTCTTTAACCGCAAGTTTGACTTTGCTGTAGGAGCACAGATAGAAGGCTTCGAAACCATGGTACAGCTCTCTGACGCACCCGTAATTATTATAGAGGGAGACGAATACCTCTCTTCCCCCATCGATGACACGCCAAAGTTCCTGAAATACCACCATCACATAGGGCTGATTAGCGGAGTTGCCTGGGACCACATCAACGTGTTCCCTTCCGAAGAAAAGTATGTAAGGCAATTTGACAAGTTTGCAGATGCCTCACCTAAGAGCGGCACTTTGATTTATTGCGAGGAAGACCCTATGGCAACCGTCATCGGCAGTAAGGAACGGGCGGATGTGCTAAGCATAGGTTATAAAACGCACCCTCACTTTATAGAGAATGGCACTACCCTGCTAACCTACGGCAATGAAAACATCCCTATTAAACTTTTCGGTAAACACAATCTGCAAAATATAAACGGAGCCAAGGAAGTACTTAAAAAGATTGGTATTTCTGAAGACCAGTTCTACCTGGCTATCCAAAGCTTTCAGGGGGCTTCGAAAAGACTGGAGTATGTTAAAGAGAGTGAAAATATGGCCATAATAAAAGATTATGCCCATGCTCCGTCAAAAGTGGGGGCTACTACACTTGCCGTAAAAGAACAGTACCCGGAAAGGGATCTGGTGGCCTGCCTCGAACTACACACATTCAGCAGCCTCAATAAGGAATTTCTGAAAGAATATAGCGGCACAATGAAATGTGCCAATGTAGCCGTTATCTATTACAACCCGGCAACCATTGCCCACAAAAGACTCGACCCGATTTCGAAAGATGATATCAAGAAAGGGTTTAACGATCCTGATATCAATGTATTTGATGACATCAATGAAATGCTGGATTTCTTACAACAACAAGACTGGACGGATAAAAACCTTTTGATGATGAGCTCCGGGACTTTTAATGACCTTGATTTTGAAAAGTTGCCGTCTTTGCTAAATTAAATTATATAAAATACCTTTCATGAATTTAAAGCTAAGAAACCCGCTTACATTTTTTGACCTTGAAACTACCGGCACCAATGTGGTATGTGACCGGATAGTGGAGCTATCCGTGGTTAAAGTAATGCCCAATGGTGAAACCATAACAAAGACTACCAAAGTAAACCCTACCATTCCCATCCCTCTTGAAACGAGCCTGATACACGGAATTTATGATGAGGATGTAAAGGACCTGCCGGCTTTTAAGAATATCGCCAAGAGTCTGGCCAAATTCCTCGAAGGGTCAGACCTTGCTGGCTTCAATATTCTGAAGTTTGATGTTCCCATGCTTGTGGAAGAGTTTTTACGTGCCGGTGTCGATTTCGATATCAGCAAAAGAAAGCTTGTGGATGCACAGAAGATCTTCCATATGATGGAAAAAAGGACACTATCTGCGGCTTACAAGTTTTACTGCAACAAAAATCTTGACGGCGCACATAGTGCCGAAGCGGATACGCTGGCTACTTTTGAAGTACTCATGGCACAAGTTGAAAAGTATGAAGGACAGGACGTAGTTGACAATCTGGGCAAAAAATTAGGCGTTGTGAAGAACGACATGCAGGCTTTGCATGACCTTACTGCTTCCAATATGGTTGACCTGGCCGGACGTATCATTCTAAAAGATGGCATTGAGTGCTTTAATTTCGGTAAACACAGAAACCGGTCAGTAGTAGAAGTTTTTGAAAAAGAGCCAAGCTACTATGAATGGATGATGAAAGGGGATTTCCCTCAGGATACCAAACGAAGACTAACGGAAATCAAGCTCCGGGCATTTAGTAAACTTACCGGCAAATAAAAGCATATTTCCACTTTTACCTGCTGTAGCACGTAAAAGTGGAAATACCACCGCATTTTGCAGACTTTTTTTCTCTTTACCGAGTTTTAACAACCACAATAGTCCCCTCCTACCTGTTTTCATTTCTTGCTTAAACAGCCCTTGAGGCCGTTTTTACTATCTCCATACATTAACCACAAAATACATAGTACCCCTGCAGGTCAAGGCAGGGAGTTTGAGGCTATTTCAAGCGGTAGTATATGTGACGATGAAAAGGAGGCAAAATGATTTTTGTAGAAATAATAATCATATTGATTCTGGCACTTTTGATCACAGCCTTATTCAATTATGGACTGCGTGCCAAAGGACCCTGGGGCAATTTCTGGACGTTCTTTCTGGTTCTGGCCTGCGGTATCTGGATAGTTGCCATATGGACAGAACCCGTCGGCCCGGTTTGGTATGGAGCACCCTGGATCGATTTTATCTTCGTCGGTGTGCTCCTGGCATTAATACTGGCCGCGGCTACTCCGCCGCGATCTGCAAATACATCTACTACCTTACGTCCGACGATGAACAGGGCAAAGCTGGAAGAAGCGGATGAAGAAACTACAGAGCCTGACACTGTTTCAGCGATAGGAATGTTTTTCTGGTTAATGCTACTGATGTTCCTGATCGCGATAGTTGTGGGGCTATGGCTTTAAAAATGAATGTTGAACCTAAAATAAATTTGATATGAAAACGATAAGTGCAACATTATTAGCTTTTATTTTCGCCTTTGCATTCGTTGCATGCGAGAATAATAATTACGATGACGGTTATGCTTTTGATGACTGGGATGACGACTCGGATGAATTAGTAGATCAGGATGAATTTGGCAATACCTTCTCTGACGCCGGTTATTATGATGACTGGGACCTCGATAACGATGAATTTATTGACGAGGACGAATGGCAATCTGGCGTAACCAACAATTTTGACGGCTATGACTACGATACCTATGGCGAATTTAGTGACTGGGACACCGATAATGATAACTTGCTCGATGAGGATGAGTTAGTTATTGGTAATTTCACTGTTTGGGACACCGACAGAGATGGAAACATAGAAGTGGCTGAGTACGAAGAGTGGTCAGCGACAGATGATCAATACTAACAAAAAGAATAGTGACTAGTCCTGTATAAACGTTACAGTTCTTACAGGGATAAATAATTATTTAGCACCGGGGATTACCTCGGTGCTATTTCTTTGATTTATAGATTTAATTGGAATAGATTTCTGTCCACTGCTTATCGGCTT
>NZ_SMLW01000629.1 GCF_009711405.1 Fulvivirga kasyanovii
CCGGTGGGAAGACCGTTCATGATGTTACGGAAGATATCTGCAGACAAGTAGAAGGAAAACCAACAAAGTCGTGGATGATGGGAATGGCTATTTCCCTTGCCACGCTAGGTATTGGTACTTACGCAGTTTTCATGTTGTTATGGGATGGTATCGGTGTTTGGGGATTAAATAAAACAGTAGGATGGGCCTGGGATATCACCAACTTCGTATGGTGGGTTGGTATCGGTCACGCAGGAACGCTTATTTCAGCAATTCTTTTACTTTTCAGACAAAAATGGAGAATGTCCATTAACCGTGCTGCCGAGGCGATGACCATCTTCGCCGTAATTTGTGCCGCATGTTTCCCAGGTCTGCACATGGGTAGGCTTTGGGTAGGTTTTTACTGGGCATTGCCACTTCCCAATACCTGGGGATCGTTGTGGGTAAACTTCAACTCTCCGCTTTTATGGGACGTGTTCGCGATCAGTACATATTTTACTGTATCACTGGTATTCTGGTACATTGGCCTGATACCTGATTTCGCCTCTATCAGGGACCGGGCTACCAACAAGGTTTCAAAAGCAGTTTACGGAGCACTAAGCTTTGGATGGGATGGAGCAGCTAAAACATGGATGCGTTACGAATCAGTAGCTTTAATACTGGCAGGTTTGGCAACTCCCCTTGTACTTTCGGTTCACACCATTGTATCTTTTGACTTTGCTACCTCAGTAATACCAGGATGGCACACCACAATTTTCCCTCCTTACTTCGTTGCGGGAGCGATCTTTTCCGGGTTTGCTATGGTACTTACGCTAATGATCGTTACGCGTAAAACATTTAAACTGGAAGATTATATTACCATTAATCACATAGAGCTGATGAACATAGTTATCATCATTACCGGCTCTATTGTAGGTATAGCTTATATTACGGAGTTTTTCATTGCATGGTATTCTGGTGTGGATGCGGAGCAATATGCATTCATCAACAGAGCTACAGGTCCTTACTGGTGGGCATACTGGACTATGATGACCTGTAACGTGATTTCTCCTCAGCTTTTCTGGTTCAAGAAAATCAGAACCAACATTGCCGCTACATTTATATTGTCAATTATTGTGAATATAGGGATGTGGTTCGAGCGTTTTGTGATCATCGTTACCTCTCTGCATAGAGATTACCTGCCATCTAGCTGGGCAATGTTCTACCCTACATTCTACGATGTGGGAGTATATCTATTCACCTTCGGTTTATTCTTTACAGCATTCTTGTTATTTGCCAAGTTCTTCCCTGTAATCAACATGGCCGAGGTTAAGAGTATTATCAAGTCATCATCTTTAAAAAGCAATAAGTAAAAATGGAAAGTAATAAAAACTTTGTATTAGGTATTTATGATGATGAGGATGTTCTCTTGAGTGCCGTTACCAAGGTAAGAGAGAGCGGAGTCAAAATTCATGAAGTATATTCACCTTTTCCTGTTCACGGATTGGATGAAGTGTTGGGTTATAAAAGAACAAGGCTCCCTATTGCAGCATTTCTTTTTGGATTATTAGGCACAACATTAGCCTTGACCATGCAGATCTGGATGTTAGGATTTGACTGGCCCATGATTATAGGGGGTAAAAACTTTGCTTCTATTCCGCCGTTCGTCCCGGTTACTTTTGAGTTAACCGTTTTACTTTCAGCTTTAGGTATGGTGGCTACATTTATGATAATTAGTGACCTGAAGCCATACAAAAAGCCAAGATTGATGGACATAAGGATCACGGATGACAAGCACGTGATGGCAATAGATCTTGCAAAGAATTCTTTGACTATCGACCAGATCAAAAGTATAGTAGGAGATAGCGGAGCTAGTGAGGTCAATGATAAAAAATTTGAAGACTAAGAATTTTTACTGAGCATGAATATATATAAACATATAAAATTCGCTTCTCTTTTTGCTATAGGTGCTGCACTTACTGCCTGTGGGGCAGAGGGAGACGATCAGGGATTGGAGTATGCCCCTAACATGTATCACTCTGTTCCTTACGAGCCATTGAAGCAGATTACGGACGAGAGCGCTGGTAATATGACAGAGCTTTTTGATAGTAATGACGATAATCACGGTGAGTACTATAACTCAAACCCTTTGAACCCTTACAGGATGACTATGAGGGTTCCTCCTGCCAACACGGTGCCAAGATCTGATAAAGGATACCTGCCATACAGAATCCCTAAAGATAGCCTGGATCTGGCGGCAAGAACTATGAAAAACCCACTGCCTAAGACTGACGAGGTTTTGGCAGAAGGTCAAATACTATATGGCAGGTTCTGTGATCATTGCCATGGTGGGGCAGGTCAGGCTGACGGCCCTGTTGCAGACAAATATCCCGGTATTGCCAACCTTACAGGTGCTGCATACCAGAATATAACGGAAGGACATATTTTCCATGTGATCACCTGGGGTAAAGGCCTGATGCAGCCTCATGGATCTCAGATACAGCCTGAGGACAGATGGAAGATAGCCAGATATGTTAAAAAACTTCAAAACCAATAATTCGCGGAACACCTGTTCGGTGAGTTAGAAATTGATATAAAGACAATGCCTTGGGCATAAAATATAATTGAAATGACTGAAGAAAGATTTTCGTTTACCTCCGGAGCTAAGAAGACCTTAATGATCACTGGTATCGTTGGATTCGTGCTTTTGATTTTAGGTGTAATTATGAATATGAACTCTGGCCATGGACATGGAGATGCACATGGCGGAGAAGAGCATGCCGCATTACATCAGGTAGCTGATGACCTTGTAGCCAGCGCTGAGGCTCCTCAGGAGCCGGCCGGAGAGCATGCCGCTGAAGAAGCACATGGAGAAGACGGTGGGCATCACGAAACAGCACCCTGGCTAAAAAATATCTACAACAACCTTTGGGTAAACAATGTCTATTTCACAGGACTGGCTATCATTGGATTGTTTTTCGTTGCTATTCAATATGCAGCGCAGGCCGGTTGGTCAGCAGGTATGAAAAGAATACCTCTTGCCATGGCACATTGGTTGCCATATGCTGGTATTTTAATGTTGATTTCGTGGTTTTTTGTGAAATCTGATGTTTTTCACTGGACCCATTCCGATCTCTATCACGGAGATCATGCAGATGAAATCCTTATAGGTAAGAGCGCATTATGGTTCTGGCCACTATCTGCCGGTTCCTTTCCTTTATTCTACATTCTTAGAATGATTGTTTTCTTCGCATTGTGGTACATGTTCTTTATCTGGATCAAAAGGGAAATGCTTGCGGAAGATATCGATGGCGATGTTAAACATTGGTATAAAGCACGAAAGTATTCTGCAATCTTCCTCGTTATATTCGCAGTAAGCTCTTCAGTATCTGCGTGGGATTGGATCATGTCGGTAGACCCTCACTGGTTCAGTACTATGTTCGGATGGTATGTGTTTGCAAGCTGGTGGGTAAACGGTTTGGCAGTGATTACGCTTATCGTGGTAGTGCTTAAGCAAAACGGATACCTGAAAGTAGTAAATTCGAACCACCTGCACGACATTGGTAAGTTTATCTTTGGTTTCAGCATTTTCTGGACCTACATCTGGTTCTCTCAGTTCCTGCTGATCTATTATGCCAACATTCCTGAGGAAACTATCTACTTCATAGAGCGACTGGATTCAAGCCAGTACAAGTGGGTATTCTTCCTTAACCTGCTTTTGAATTTCCTGTTACCTTTCTTATTGTTAATGACAAGGGATGCGAAGAGACACATGTCTTTATTGAAACTGGTATGCCCTATAATTATAGTAGGACACTGGTTTGATTTCTACCTGATGATAACACCTGGTGTGATGCAGGAAAACGGAAGCTTCGGCTTTACTGAAATTGGTATGTTAATGATATTTGGTGTAGCGTTTTTGTTTGTAACACTCTCGAACCTGGCAAAGGCTCCGTTATATGCGAAGAATCACCCTATGCTGGAGGAAAGTTTACATCACCATATTTAATAGAAACAGAATTAAATTTAAAGATTAATATATAGGGATATGTTCGAAGTGATTATTGCTATAGGTGCCATTCTTCTGGTGGTTATTCTATTGACACTGTTTAGGATAGGCACACTGGTCAATGTAGTAAAGGGTACAGACAAGAAAGTTGTTAGCGCCAGTAACAAGGTTAACGCAGCATTGATGATCGTGTTTATGCTGGCAGGGTTTGGTTTCTTTTTCTGGTATTCGTTTACCTATTTTGAAGACTATACCATTCCTGTGGCTTCTGTTCATGGAGCTAACGTAGATACTACTTTTTGGATCACTACAGGCGTAACAGGATTTGTATTTGTTCTTACCAACGTGTTGCTGTTTGTCTTTAGTTTCAAGTATCAGCACAAGGAAGGATCAAGAGCTACATTCTTCCCTGATAACGTAAAACTCGAGATAGCCTGGACAGTTGTTCCTGCCATAGTGTTGGCAACACTGGTATTTACCGGTTTGAGAGCCTGGAATAACATAACTTCCCCGGCATCTGATGATGCAGAGGTAATTGAAGTTTTGGGATATCAGTTTGCCTGGGGTGTAAGATACCCCGGAGTAAAGGATAATCAACTCGGTGATTACGACTACAGATTGATCAATGATAAAGAAGGTAATTTATTCGGTATAGATGTTACCGACGAAAACTCATATGATGACTTCGTTCCTTTGGAAATGCACATCCCGAAAGGCAAGGAAGTATTGCTGAATATCAGGGCACGTGATGTATTACACAGTGTGTTTATCCCTCATTTCAGGTTGAAGATGGATGCCGTTCCCGGTATGCCTACTCACTTCAAGTTTACCGCTACCAAAAGTACTCAGGAAATGAGGTCAGAGCTGGGAGATCCTGAATTCGACTACTTCATAACTTGTACTGAGATTTGTGGTAGAGGTCACTTCTCTATGAAATTGAAAGTTATTGTTGACGAGCCTGAGGATTATGAGGCGTGGAAAGCAGAGCAGCCAACGTGGCTGAAGTTAAATCCGGATTACCTTGATAAGGTACCGGCAGATAAAAGAGAGCTGGCAATTATTAAGGCTGGGATCAATAAAGAAGAATTAGAAGCATCATTATAGAAAGTTAGATATTATGGCAACTGCTGATATACACATTACTGAAGAAACTCATCATGATGGTCATGAGCATGATCACGATCATCATGGCAACTTTTGGACAACTTATATTTTCAGTACCGACCATAAAATGATCGCCAAGCAATTCCTGATTACAGGGATTTTCTGGGCGCTTATTGGAGGTGCATTGTCTGTTATTTTCAGGTTGCAGTTAGGTTTTCCTGAGGCGCAGCTTGAATGGTTAAGGCCAATATTAGGTGGATGGATCACCCCTGAGGGTAAACTGGATCCGGAATTCTACCTGGCGTTGGTGACTATGCACGGTACCATCATGGTATTCTTCGTGCTTACTGCTGGTTTGAGTGGTACATTTGCCAACTTCCTCATTCCATTGCAGATCGGTGCACGTGATATGGCTTCGGGCTTTATGAATATGCTTTCTTACTGGTTCTTCTTTGCTTCCAGTGTTATCATGTTCATATCACTTTTTATCGAAACAGGACCTGCTTCAGGAGGTTGGGTGATTTACCCGCCACTTAGTGCATTACCACAGGCAGTAAACGGTTCAGGTCTTGGTATGACCTTATGGCTGGTGGCTATGGCGCTGTTCATCGTGTCATCGTTGCTTGGTGGTATTAATTATATCGCTACAGTGATTAACCTGAGAACAAAAGGTATGTCATTTGCGAAATTACCGCTTACCATCTGGGCATTGTTCTTAACTGCTGTTATCGGTTTGCTTTCATTCCCCGTACTATTCGCAGCAGCTTTATTATTGATCTTCGACAGAAGCTTTGGTACAAGTTTCTACCTTTCAGATATCTATATCAATGGAGAGGCACTTCCGAATCAGGGAGGTAGCCCTATTCTGTTCCAGCACTTATTCTGGTTCTTAGGACACCCTGAGGTATATATCGTATTGTTACCGGCATTAGGTATTACTTCCGAGGTAATTGCCACCAATTCACGCAAGCCGATCTTCGGTTATAAAGCGATGGTAGGATCAATCCTTTTCATTGCCATCCTGTCATTCGTAGTATGGGCACACCACATGTTCGTGTCTGGAATGAACCCATTCCTTGGTTCAGTGTTTATGTTATTGACATTGATTATTGCGGTGCCTTCTGCTGTAAAAGTGTTTAACTACCTTACAACCCTCTGGAGAGGTAACATCAGGTTCACACCTGCTATGCTGTTCTCTATAGGTCTTGTATCATTCTTTATTTCAGGAGGTCTTACAGGTATCCATCTGGGTAACTCTGCTATCGATATTCAGTTGCACGATACGTACTTTGTTGTGGCTCACTTCCACCTGGTAATGGGTAGTGCTTCATTCTTCGGTATGCTGGCCGGTATTTATCACTGGTTCCCTAAAATGTTTGGCCGTATGATGGATGCCAAGTTAGGTTACATCCACTTCTGGTTGACATTCGTTGGAGTTTACCTGGTATTCTTCCCTATGCACTACATTGGTATAGCAGGATACCCAAGAAGATATTATTCATTTACTAACTACGATGTATTCAACTCATTCTCTGACTTGAATATGCTGGTTAGTATTGCCGCTATCATTACTTTGGCTGCGCAGTTTATATTCCTGTTCAACTTCTTCTACAGTATGTACAGAGGTAGAAAAGCTTCCGCTAACCCCTGGCAGTCTAACACCCTGGAGTGGACCACACCAGTGGAGCCAGGTCATGGTAACTGGCCTGGAGAGATCCCTACGGTTTACAGATGGCCATATGATTATAGCAAGCCAGGTGCAAAAGAGGATTATATCCCTCAGCACATACCTTTTTCTATGACTCCTGAATCAAATCTTCCTCATGAGAATGATATGATCAAATTAGAAGGAGATGAGGCGAAGGTGGTAGTGAATGAAAAAAAGTAACATAGAGACCGGCAGGCTATTCTCGAGGTTTAGCCTGCTGACTCTTATTGCTGTATATTTATTAATACTGGTAGGTGGGATTGTAAGGAGTACCGGCTCAGGAATGGGCTGTCCTGACTGGCCAAAGTGCTTTGGCAATTGGGTGCCACCCACAGACATTAGTCAACTGCCGGAGAACTACAAAGAGATTTACTCTCAGAAGAGAGAAAAAAAGAACGAGCGTTTTGCTGAGTATCTTTCAGCGCTGGGGCTTGATGAAACGGCTCATAAATTACTCAATGACGAGTCAATTTTAGTAGAAGCCGACTTCAACAAACAGAAAACCTGGATTGAATACATCAACAGGCTGCTGGGAGTACTGATAGGGTTACTGATCCTGGGGACATTCGTTTTATCGATAAGATTCTTGAAAACTGACAAAACCATATTCTTTGTTGCTTTAGCCACCTTGTTGTTGGTCATTTTTCAGGGATGGATCGGATCCATCGTAGTATCAACAAACCTGGTACCCTGGACAATTACCCTGCACATGTTTCTGGCACTGGTTATTGTCGCTTTACTGGTGTTCCTGGTTCACAGGACAAGATATTCAGGAGGAGTTTCCATGTGTTTTCGAAACAGGACGATGTTTCTGGTTGTTCTTGTGGCATGCATGATTACCTCCCTCGTTCAGGTTGCATTAGGTACACAGGTGCGGGAAGCAATCGATGTGATTGCAGCACAGTATAATTACACCAGCAGGGACTTATGGATAGAGGGTATAGGAACGGCATTTTTGGTGCACCGGTCATTTAGCTGGGTTATATTATTACTGCATGCGGTTTTGATATACCTGCTTTATAAAACCAAAACCAGTTCATCATTGACCATAGGACTGGTGGCAGTAGTATTACTTACCATTGCAACCGGTGTTGTTATGGGGTATTTCAGCATACCGGCGTTTATGCAACCGGTTCATTTATTGCTGGGAACGTTGGTCTTCGGCCTTCAGTTTTTACTATTTTTGCGAGTGAGTGGAGTAAAAGGAAAATTGGCATTCTAGTATTATGATATTAAACGACACCTACGGACTTTCGATTACAGCCAGGCTTAGGGCTTACTTTGAGCTTGTAAAGTTCCGCTTGTCTTTTCTTGTAGCTTTTTCATGTGGGTTTGGGTATGTGCTGGGTTCAAGCGGAACGATGGACTGGGTACATTTCGGAATGCTCTGCCTCGGTGGGTTCCTGGTTTCAGGAGCTTCTATCACCATTAATCAGATCATTGAAAAGGATCTCGACAAATTAATGACCAGAACGATGAACAGACCTCTGCCTACCGGCCGGGTATCTGTAGGAGAAGCAGCCGTATTTGCGTTTGCATGTGCAGCAGTCGGTTTAACCATCCTCATGGTTTATACCAATATGCTAACCACCCTGTTGTCCTTGTTGTCTATGATCCTGTATAGCTTTGTTTACACACCACTGAAAAGGGTAGGGCCTATTGCAGTATTTGTAGGTGCTATACCCGGAGCATTGCCACCCCTTTTGGGATGGACTGCCGCTACAGGGGCTATCACTTACGAAGCCTTGATCATCTTTGGTATTCAATTCATCTGGCAGTTCCCTCATTTTTGGGCTATAGCCTGGGTGGCAGATGAAGATTATAAAAAAGCAGGTTTCAAGCTTTTGCCCTCAGGCGGAGCAAAAGACCTGAATACTGCTATTCAAATTATGATTTACACCCTGTTCCTGCTTCCGTTGGGGCTACTGCCTGCGAAGTTTGGGATTACAGGTATTGATTCTGCAATTGTTGTAACCATTTGCGGTGTTTTGTTCCTGAGCCAGACCTTTGCCTTGATGAAAAACGGCAACAGAAAGTCTGCAATGAGAATTATGTTCGGATCGTTTTTGTATCTGCCTATTGTGCAGATCGCCTATTTGTTGGATAAAGTGTAAGAAGAATGGAGATGACATCAGAATTGAAATTAGTAGAAGATCCTAAGAAACCATTATCAATGAACCCAAAGAAATTTGCTCTTTGGCTGTTCATGGTTACTGTAGTGATGATTTTTGCTGCCCTTACCAGTGGCTACATTGTAAGACAGGCTGAGGGCAATTGGGTAATGTTTGAATTACCTTTTGAGATGTGGGTGACCACAGGTATTATTTTGTTAAGTAGTGCTACTATGCATTGGGCTTACCTTGAAGCCAAAAAGGACAATCTGGAAAGGGTTAAACTGGCGATATCAGTTACCACTGTTCTGGGAGTGTTGTTTCTGGTGGGACAGTTCTATGTTTGGGGAGCTCTTGTAGACAGTGAAGTTTATTTAGTAGGAAATCCTTCCGGGTCGTTTTTATATGTATTATCGGGTTTACATGGCTTGCACATTGTGAGTGGTGTTATATTTCTGATAATTGTATTAATTTCAACCTTTAAATATAAAGTACATTCAAAAAGCCTTAACCAGATTCAAATGTGTACAACGTATTGGCACTTTCTGGATGCACTTTGGATTTATTTATTTGTTTTTTTATTGTTGAATCATTAATTAGAGATTTAAAGAATCATTTATGTCAACTACCGCACATACAATTGATGACCCAAAGAGAAGTATTTGGGACGGTGGGCAGTCACCTTTGAAGGCGAGCTATGGAAAACTCATGATGTGGTTTTTCTTGCTTTCAGATGCTTTTACATTTTCTGCTTTATTAATCACTTATGGATTGGTCAGATCTGCACACCCTGCATATGATGGGGCCGCAGATGCTTTCACATTCTCCAATAACTATTGGCCTATCCCTGAAAAGGTATTCGAAGCGGTACCTTTCCTTCATGGCATGAGCCTTCCATTGGTGTTTGTGGGTATCATGACCTTCATACTCATCATGAGTAGTGTTACCATGGTACTTGCGGTAGAAGCAGGACATAGAATGGATAGAAAGAATGTTGAAAAATGGATGCTTTGGACCATCATCGGTGGTCTGGTTTTCCTTGGATGCCAGGCTTGGGAATGGTCACACTTTATCCATGGTACTGATGGAGGTACAGTAATGAAATTCCTCGTTAATGGCGAGTGGATTGAGAAAACCATCTTCGGTGCAAATCTGGCTGTTAACCAGTACGGACCACCTGATTTTGCTGCGTTCTTCTTCTTTATTACCGGCTTTCACGGTACTCACGTATTCAGTGGTGTGGTATTGAACTTTATTATTTATTACAATACAGTTACAGGAGTTTATGAGAGAAGAGGCCATTATGAGATGGTGGAGAAAGTAGGGCTTTACTGGCACTTTGTAGACCTTGTATGGGTATTCGTATTTACATTCTTTTACCTGGTTTAAGACTTTAAAATATTTAAGATATGCACGCTGAAGAAACAACACACGTTCAGGTACAAGCGCCTGATAAAGCCAAGATCAGAAAAATATGGGTTACGGCCGGTATCCTGGCTGTTATAACAGCCCTGGAATTCCTAGTGGCCTTTACCATACCATTGGAAATGGAAGTAACAAGGATCACTATTTTCGTAGGCATGACTATCGTGAAGGCTTTCTACATTGTAGGAGAGTTCATGCACCTCAAATACGAAGTAAAAGTATTGATCTGGTCTATCCTGATACCTATGATATTCATCGTATGGATGCTCGTGGCATTCGTCTACGAAGGGATGTCTATTTTTGATGACCGTTACCTAAATTAATGAGGATAAAATAAACTGATAGAATAAGGCTAGGGTACGTAACTTTAGCCTTATTTTATATATAGACGTTGTGAATAAGACTATAAAAATCGTTTTTCTGATAGTGATGCTGGCCGTACCGCTGGCCATCTTTATTTTCCTCAGGATGTTTGGGGAAAACCGTTTCGATATACCCGTTTACTATACCCATGGTGTAGACAAGTCCTACCCCGGCTGCAGCTATCCGGAAGGCCAGTATTTGGTGGCGGACAGTCTTACCAGCGGACATACATCACTTTTTATGTTTTTTAAGAATGATGCTTCTTACAATGCCAGTGAACTTAATAATCAGCTTAATAGATTAACGGAATTGTATGGCGCAAATACACCGAAAGTGACTATTTTTGCGTCAGATTCTTTACCCGGGACAAGGTTGAGTATTAACCATCTGCCCGAGCAGACCATTCGTAATGTGATGGCGTGTGGGTTTGTTACAGAAACCCATAACCAGTTTATACTGGTAGACGAAGAGGGACGGATCAGAGGGTATTATGATACCGATCTGGGGGAAATGGATAGACTTGTAGTTGAAATTAAGATATTGTTGGAAAATGGAGCTCGTAAATAAAGAGTTGAAGTACAAAAAGCTTATCATTGGTCTGTCTGTAGCCATACCATTGGCGGTGGCAGTACTGTTTGGCGTTAAAATAGAAGGGTACGATTTCACCTTTTTACCACCTATTTATGCCACAATCAATGGTGTAACCGCAGTACTGCTTATTGCAGCTTTGGCAGCTATCAAAAAGGGTAAAATCAAACTGCATGAGAACCTTATGAAAGCGTGCATAGCTTTATCTGCGTCATTTCTGGTGATGTATGTGCTCTACCACATGACCAGTGAGTCTACACCATATGGAGGAGAAGGAGCTATCCGCTATGTCTACTTTTTTATTTTGATCTCCCATATTTTACTTTCCATAGCTGTTATCCCATTGGTGTTGTTCAGCTTTGTAAGGGCACTTTCAAATCAGTTTGATAAGCATAGAAAGCTCGCCAGGGTCACCTTTCCCATATGGTTATATGTAGCCATAACCGGTGTTGTGATCTATATTATGATCAGCCCTTATTATGTACATTAGACTAGAACCAAACAAGAAAAGGCTTTGTTTACTAAAACGATGAAGGCATTGGCTAAAATATTAATACTGATTTTCGCTTTCCTTATGGTAGGAGGTGGCGAACTGCTGGCACAATGTGCCATGTGCAGGGCTACGGTTGAAAATAACCTGAGCAACGGAGATATTGGGATAGGTGCCGGCCTTAACTTTGGCATCCTCTATTTATTTGTAATGCCCTATCTGGCTATAGGTGTAGTTGGGTTTTTATGGTATAGAAAAAGTAAACTTCAAGCAAAACATGAACAAAGCAGGCGCAATTATCAGTGGTAAATGCCCCAGGTGTCATCAGGGGGATATTTTCAAAACATCAGCTTTTAACCTTCTTGCCTTTTATAAAATGAATCCGCAATGCTCCGAGTGTGGCTTACACTATGAAAGAGAACCCGGGTTTTTCTTTGGCGCCATGTACATCAGCTATGCCTTCTCAGTAGCCATCTTTGTCGCCGTTGGAGTGGCCTTGTCCTTTTTGGGCGATTTCTCATTAGAGATCTATCTGCTGGCCATTATTGGTGTTATAGCCTTATTATTACCATTTTTATTCAGGTACTCACGCATTCTTTTCCTATACCTTTTTGGTGGGGTGGATTATGAGCCGGCTTATAAGAAAAAGGTAAGTGAAGTAGGGTGAAAAGATGCGATGACGTTATCGACTCGTTAGGTATATTTTGAAGAAACCAAGCGAGGAGATTGACATGCCTGCACCTAAAAGTAATTTGGTATAAATTATAAAACCGGTTCCTCCGAACGTTCCACTTATACCTACAAAAAGAAAGATTGATCCCAGCAGGAGGTATACAAGGGCTCTGTTTAATGCAGCCTTTCTTATTTTGGATTTAACCTGCCTATAATAATCCGTTGATTCTTCTTTAGAAAGGTTGAATTTTTTACAAGCTTTTCTAATGATCAGGCTTTTGAAGTTTAATTGAAGCAATTCTGAGGCAAAAAAACTTTCTATTTCGTCTGTGTCTATTTGAGTCATTTTTGAGCTGTGGATCTGTAATGTTGATTATATAAGATGTTCTCTACAATTTCAAGAGATCTTTGTTAATCATGATTGGCTTTATTTAAAAATATGCATCTGATCAATCTCCTAAGATAGCTGAAATGTTGTATTTCGCAGCTATTATAAGTCATTCTCTTTTTATAAATTGTCGCCATGACTTTACAGCTTAAACAGCCCCGGTTCAATTGGAAACTGTGGGTGATTGTATTGCCTGCTGCTACCATATGGTATTATTCAATGTGGACGAGCTATTTTAAAAAAGATATTGCATATACCTGGGTGGCTATTCTTATTTATTTGGTGGTATTTGCACTATTCTTTCAGAAAATCATCAAAATGGAGGGAAGAGCACAGGCAGATATACACAATGGTTTGCTGGTGATTGAATTTAGCCTTTTGGGGCTTAGTGTAAGAGATACTTACGAAATAGATCAAATAACAAAGTTAAGAGTGACTGACAGAGGCAATAGGAGATTTGAGTTGGGCTTTAATTATGGAATTGAGGAAGACTACATCATTCTGGGGAGAGGGCACTCTGAAAAACATGCAGAGACTTTATACGAGACCCTTAAACTCCGTCTAACAGATAGCGACAATAATAATGAGAATTTATGAAAGCACTTAAAAACCTGTTTCGCAAAAAAGAAAAACCAACCATATCGTATCAGGACTTTTGGTATTGGTTTGAGATCAATGAAGAAAGGTTTTATAACGTACTACAGCAAGGTAAAAACATTGAAAAAGGCTTTTTTAAAGAGCTATCTTCTAAATTGGGAGAGTTAAAAGATGGGTATTACTTCCTGGCCGGAATGTACAACGATCACACCGCCGAACTTATTCTAACTGCTGATGGTGATGTTAGCAACATCATATTTGTAGAAGAGCTTGTTGATACCGCTCCGGAAATTTCCCGGTGGAAATTTACTGCTTTAAAACCGGCAATGGATATCAAAGATGTCAATATTGAAATGGCAGACATTAAATTTAATACAGGGAATATTAACTTCTACGCCAACGAAAGCCCCGATTACCCAGATGAAATCAATATAACCATTGTACATGACGACTTTAGAGAAGATAACAGGGACATAATAGCTAATGGAGTATATATATTTCTTGACAACTACCTCGGCGAGCTAAATTTTGTAACCTCGATTGATAAACTGGATTTTGCAACTCAACAGAACATCAAAGGAGAATTGGTGCCGGTTGATAAGTTAAAGGATTATCTGAACTGGAGGCAAAAGGAGTTTATAGAAAAGTATGAGGGTACAAGATATAACACCGAAAAAGATAGTTACTCAGCCATGGAGGGCCGTCGTGAAAATGGTAATCCGGTACTGGCTATTATTAATGCCGATTTGCTGCGATGGGAGAACAAAGCTTCACACCGCTGGATATTGAATATAGTTATGTCATTCAAGGCTGAGAATAACGGTATGCCTGATGCGGATACCTATGATCTTCTGAATGAAATAGAGGAGGAAGTTATGGGGGAGCTTAAAGATTTTGATGGCTATTTAAACCTGGGGCGCCAAACTGCCGAAGGGCAACGGGATATTTTCTTTGCCTGTAAGGATTTTCGTAAACCCTCCAAAGTATTACCACAGATACAAACAAAGTACGGGAATGAGTTAGGAATTGATTTTACTATATTTAAAGATAAGTACTGGCAAGTAATGGAGGGTTACCGTTGATCAGACACGGTAGACAATGAGTGTAGAAGCCACATTTGTTGAAACCCTACCCATCACAATCCGTACTACAATAGTCTAAAACACTTTACTCATGCAAAACCACTTCGAACTTTCCGATGCAGAGTTTGCAGGTCAGTTTGCCGGTTGCCGGCTTGATCCTGCTTTGTTTAATCATGAAGCCCACCTTAGGCTAGCGTGGATTTTGATTGATGCTCATGGTATAGAAATAGCTATTGAGAAAATACAGGAGCAGCTTCAGGGTTTTGTAGACCATGTAGGTGCTCGGGATAAATACAACAAGACACTGACCATTGCCGCCACTAAAGCAGTTTATCACTTTATGCTCAAGTCGCGGTCAGACAATTTCAGGGATTTTATAGAGGAATTTCCGCAGTTAAAATCGAATTTCAGAGGACTGATGGAGGCACATTATGCCATTGATATTTTTACTTTACCGCAGGCCAGGGTTGAGTTTTTAGAACCTGACCTGATACCCTTTGACTAGCCGGTATAGTCTGTTTTTTATTTAAAAATGCCCGATATACGATCTTAAAATCCTGAATTTCGTTTCGGTAGTAGGAGTATGGTTACCAAACTAACACCGGAAGCAAATAAGGTGTACTTCATCAATAAGTACACCATGATTCACATCCTTGAAGGAATGGGCAGCATTCAGGTGGATTTCAAAAACTTTCATGACTGGGATGATAAGCTCATCTTTCTTGAGAAAGGGCAGTATATTAAGTTCTTATCCGACGGATTTATAGTCAGGAAGATCGAGTTTGAAGATCAGGATATATTCAGGAACCGGGAATTCAGGGTGCTGTTTAAGCACCTGGTTTCTATAGGGTACATCAATTTTGATGAATGCACCGACTGCCAAAAGTATCTTGAGAGTTCAATTCTTTCCAAACCTGCCGAAATCCTTGATATCTCCTCCCGGCAGTGGTATTGGCAAAATCCATTCAACGCGAAAAATGATGAGTACCACATCATATTTGACGTTAAAGATATTGTGGATAGTCAGTACAGGAACCACCTGAGGAATGACGAGATAGTTAAGCTTCTGGATCAGTACGACCTTAACGCACAGGCCATTTATACGCAGAAGGTAGGAGTTACGATCAGTAAAATGCTTGCCAATAAGCGTTTGACAGAATCAAAAAAGGAAATTTCGTTTACCGATAAAAGCATAAAGGAGATAGCCTACGACTTTGGGTATAAAGACCCTGCCTATTTCAATCGTGTTTTCAAGTCCAATACAGGACATACTCCTGCCGAATTCCGAGCAAATGCAGGGTTTGATGAAAGGGATACTTTCGTAAATGATGTATTGGCCCTGCTGCATGCATTTCATGGACAACAGAGAAATGCAGGCTTCTATGCCGATAAAATGAACCTGTCGGTAAAAACCTTGTCCCGAAGAGTAAAAGAGAAACTGCAAGTTTCTGTAGGCCAGCTCATCAGGCAGGAAATTATTAAAACAGCCAAAAGATACCTGAAAGCAGGTATGCCGGTCAATGAGATAGCCAGAATCCTCAATTTCGAAGAGCCTAACCATTTTTCAGCCTTTTTCAAGCAATACGTTGGCCTGCCGCCATCAGAATACCCAAAACAAAAAGTACAATAGAAGGGGAATTTTCTGTAGCCAATTCCCTGCGTATACTCCTCACCTTTACAGTGTTGAAATTTAATAACAAACACACTGTTTATGGATTTGAAAAATCATGTTAAAGAAATGGATGACATGGTATCACAAGGTGATATTGTGAATGCGGTAAAGTATTTTGCCGAAACCGCCACCACATCCGATTACGGCAAAGTTACCACCGCCACCAAAGCGCAGATGGTGGAAAAGATGGAAGGTTTCACCAATGCCATTGCCAGGGTCAATAGCATAATCCATCATCACTCTATTGTGGATGGAGATGTATCGGCCTCTGAGTTTACGTTCGACTTCGATATGAAGGATGGCAGTAGCATCTACTGGCACGAGATCATACGGAGGAGCTGGAGCCCTGAGGGGCGGGTGATGCAGGAGGTATATTTTGATGCTAAAAATGACAAGCCATGAACCTTAGGTTTATTTCTCCGACATTCCATGGCATCATCGACTACACCGCTGCGGTGGCTTTGATTGTAGTGCCGTTTATGCTGGGGCTGGGAGACTCTTCTATTCTGGCCCTTTGGCTTTCAGTCACTACCGGCTTAATTGTTATTCTTGTCAGTACCAATACTATTTACAAGTATGGGATATTTCAAACTCTGAGCTTTAATGCACACCTGGCTATTGACCTGATGGCAGCTACCACGTTTGCTATAGCTCCTTTTGCACTTGGTTTCGAAGGTATCGATATGTATTACTACATAGCCAATGCCGTTGTGGTCTTTCTGGTTGTCGCTTTGAGCGACAATTGCGAACCTGTAATTAATCAATAATCTTAAACTTTATAAAAATGAAAAATTCAGTTAAACTATATACTTTGACCTTTGCACTGTTGATAGCAGTATCAGGTATGGCGCAGGATAAAAAGGCTTATAATATTGATAACAGCAATATCAGCCTTGAGGGATACAGCCCGGTTTCATATTTAGACCTGGGCCTGGCGCAGAAAGGAATTAAGCAATTTAAATCCGAATACGACAAAGTAGTTTATTACTTTACCTCAGCGGAGCAAAAGGAGGTTTTTGACAAGAACCCGCAAAAATACCTGCCGCAGTATGGAGGCTATTGTGCCTTTGGGGTTTATGCAGGAGCTAAGTTTCGTCCTGATCCTAACAAGTTTATTGTAAAGGATGGTAAATACTTCCTGTATCTCTATAATCTTGAGCTGGACGCACAACAGCTATGGCTGGCAGAAAATAACCATAGCAAGCTGATGAAAAAAGCTGATGAGAACTGGAAAAGCCTAAAAAATACTTATAATTAAAAAGCCTTGGCCGAAGGTAAGAACACTTGCCTTCGGTTTAATATACTTTTTGCAATATAGGTTCATGGTGCTCAACCACCAGGCGGCTAATTTTATAACAGGTTAATTTAAAAGATTCGTTAGAAAGATGTTTTGACAATAGCCGGAGGAGAATACAGATATTAATTGAAAGTGACTTAATTATGGACAAACTACTGGCTGAAATACGAAGTTGTACCCTTTGCCTGCCCCATCTGGAGCATGGAGTAAACCCGGTACTGGCGGCACATAAAAACAGCCGGATAGCTATTATCGGTCAGGCACCGGGAAGTGTGGTACACCAAACAGGTGTGCCTTGGGACGATAAAAGTGGAGAAAGGTTAAGGCAGTGGTTGGGCATAAGCAAGCCTCAGTTTTACGACCCGCAACTGATGGCCCTGATACCCATGGGATTCTGCTACCCCGGCAAGGGCAAGTCGGGAGACCTGCCGCCCAGGAAGGAGTGTGCGGCTGCCTGGCATGATAAATTGTTTCAGGAGTTGGAGAATCTGGAGCTTACCCTGTTAATTGGCTCTTATGCACAAAACCATTATCTGAAAGACCAACAACTGGCAACACTCACTGAAACCGTTAAAAACTTTCATGCTTACATGCCGCATACTTTTGTATTGCCCCATCCGTCACCACGGAATAACATCTGGATAAAAAAGAACCCATGGTTTGAAAGTGAACTGCTTCCCGAATTGAAGCAGCTCGTGGCATCTATCGTGAACAAATGAGCAGGTGACAACTGAGGAATGATATAGTTAAGCCAGGCTCAGGATTTTTTTATTCACCTCGCTGTAAAAAGGCATTTTAAGTCCATACCGGTTGCTTTGCTCAATAATATAATCAACCAAAAACTTCTTTTCAGTAGCATGGCCACCCTCAAAGTCCAGTTGTAGTGATGATTTCGCAGCATACGGGAATTTTGTAAGCATGCTTTTTGAGTTTAAAATATCCTCCCCCGTTAGCTTTACACCCTTTTGAGCTGCAAGGGATTGTACTTCCAGCATCATTTTTTCCAGCACATTCATCAAATGGTCATCTTCCAGCAGTTGTCCGAAAGTAATATCGTAAGCCGTGGTGATGGCTGCTACAGGAGCTACAAAAAGGTATTTTTTCCATAGTACAGACTGAATGTTTTCTTCGAAAGTAACATCCAGACCTCCCTCAGTCAGTAATTCGGTCAGCCATTGGTACTCACCGGCCGGCGCTCCTCCTATGAAAATTTTACCGGGGCCGCCAACATGCTGAATGTGTCCCGGCTTTTTTACGTTGGAGGCCACATAGATACAACCTTCGATTACCTGCCCCTGGTCTGTATGCTTGCGAATGATCTCTTTGCCATTGACTACATTTTGCAGGGTAATAATTACCGTATCCTCACCTATGCAGCTTTTATAAGCTTTGATCATGCTTTCCAGGGAGTATGATTTACAGGCAAGAATAAGTACATCCGGATGGCCAATAGTTTCAGGGTCGTCCGATGTCAGGTGAGGCTGTACCGTTTCCTTGCCCTGGGCGGATTCCAGTGTCAATCCCTTTTCTATTATGGTGTCTTTGGTTTCATTTCTACAAATAAAGATAACCTGCACCTGTTCACTGTTATGGTAATTTTTTGCCAAAGGAGCGCCTATAAAACCTCCTATTCCTCCTATTCCGGCTATTGCTATTTTTTTCATGCTCAATTTTTATGGGTTAAAATATGCTGGCAAAGTAAACGGCTTAGAAGCAATGTGCGATTGTATAAATATAGGTTAGTTTTGTATAAACAAAGGTCTTGAAATGGACAGAACATTTTTTATTTACCAGGATTTTGAGGTCTACTCGGTAGATGAATTTTCGTGGCAGAAAGATCAGCACCGGCATAACTTCTTCGAATTGCTTTTTATAGAATTTGGGAGAGGTACCCATGTGTTAAATGCCAATCAACATCAATTTAAAAGCAGAGATATTTATTTTTTGACGCCGGGAGATGTACACTCATTTAAAACCTCAGAACCTACAAGGTTCCATTGCCTGCGTTTTTTGCCAGGGTTTTTTAACAATGAGCAGGAAATCGATGAATTGGAGAAACTCTTTCATTACCATAATCGAACAAAAGGACGATTGACCATAGAGAATGCCGACAGGCTGTTTGTGGAGTCGTTAATATTGAAAATCATCCAGGAAGCAGCCCATCATAAAAAAAGGCACTATGAATTGATCCGGTACCTGATGCATTCTGTTTTGCAGTTAATTCTCCGGTATGGGGCTGTAGATGAAAATGTCCCTGTTGGAAAGCCTACAGAGGATCTTAAGGTCGATAATATTTTGCGCTATATACGCGCAAATATTGCCAATCCGCAAAAGCTAAGGAAGAAAGCAATTGCTGACCGGTTCAATGTTTCCGAAAATTATATCGGAGAGTATGTGAAAAAACATCTGAATATATCGCTGCGCCGGTATATCCAGGAAAGCAAAATGCATATGATCAGGGAAAGACTCACGCAGAGCGACCGTACTTTTTCACAAGTAGGAGCTGAGCTGGGTTTTGCCGACAGCAGTCATTTTCACCACTTCATATATCAGAATACGGGTATAACCCCATCGGAATTCAGAAAAACATTAAAACAATAGAGGGGTGAACTTTGCAATGTATTGTACTGTATGATCATGGTATGGAATTTGAGCCTTGGCGGAGAGACCTCATTTTTAGTTGAAAAGCATTAAATTGTTTGTGATCGGCACATGATCCTCATTCATGTTAGATATTTAGCTTATTTTTAGTCAACTATTAGGTTAGGGAAAAGGGGATTGGAATTGGATCAGTATTTTTTATTATTGTTGAAATTGCTAAAGTCAAAATCATATTATCTGTTAGGTATTTCATGGGTGCTCCTGGGGATTGCCGTTGTACTTTCTATAGGATTTGTAAACAGGCAGAAGCCCGAAGAGGCCAATGTACGTGAAATTCAAAATAACCTGGACAAAGAGGTCACTAACCTGCAAAAACAGGTAGTGCCGATCCTTGAGATCCTCGAAAGGGATGAAAATATTGATTTCTCAGATGTGCAGGCATCGTCCTATGCGTTCTATATTTTTAAGAATGGCCGGATGGTTTACTGGTCAGACTACCGCTTTGTACCCGACTACCGGTACCTGAAAGGTGATTATAACCTGAAACTGGTCAGGACACTTAGAAAAGATTTCCTGTCGCGAAGATGGGCCATAAATAACAGCGACTTTGAAGTTTTTGGTGTCATTCCCCTGCACAATGACTATAAGATCGATAATAACTATGTGCAGTCAGGGTACAACCGGGATATTTTTCCGGCCCAGGACCTCGCCATTTATAACCTGCAACACAAGGCAGGCCATGAGGTATGTATTAATGGAGGTGATTGCCTGTTCAAAGTTGACTTTCAGGAAGGCTATGTGCAAAAGAACCTGGTGATAAACATTGCCACCATCGTGTTGTATGGCTTAGGAAGTCTGTTCCTGCTAATCTTTGTGATGGGCAGGGCCAGGGAAATGGCCAGGGGCCATATAGAATACAGCCTGCTCGTTGTCGGAGGCTCTTTACTTGTGATAAGGATACTGATGTTGGTATTCAACTTTCCGGACTCACTGGTACAAACCTCCCTTTTTGATTCCAGGCATTTTGCATCGTCCTCCTTCAATCCTTCTTTTGGTGACCTCTTCCTTAATATTTGCAGCTTGCTCGTAATAGCAGTGATCTTATTCAGGTATTATCACAGCTCACAGTTTGTAAAATATATTCTTAGAACTCCGCAGACAACGAAAAGGGTTGTGGCTATTATACTGGGAGGCTTAATGTTCCTTACCTTTCATTATCAATACCTCATTTTTCAAACGGTTTATCATAACTCGCAGATCACCTACGACATCAACCAGACCATACGCTTTGATGGAAACAGGGTCATTGGATTTGTGATTTTCATTACCAATACGGCCATTGTTTTTCTGTTATTCCATGTTCTGTTCAGGTTACTACAGGCTATAAGCCGGGATGTACGCTTTGCTATCTATAACTTCCTTGCGGGAATGCTGGCCTTTGCAGTGGTCAACTGGCTTATCGGGCAGCAGTTTCTTCCGGCAGTGATTGTTGCCTCATTGTTTTTTACCATCCTGACCGTTACCAAACTGCCAAAGTACATCTCCAGGCTCAGGTACAACACCTTTCTTTACCTCTTTTCGGGTATACTGGCATCTTCACTGATAGGCACTTTAGCTATTTACGAATTCGAACGAGAACGTGAGCACGATCGCAAAGTAAAGTTTGCCAACCAGTTTTTAATTGAGAATGATAACCTCGCCGAGTTCCTGCTTTCGGAAGCAAATGAAAAGATCAGGGAAGACGTTTTCATCCAGAGCAGGATGTCCAGCCCTTTCCTCTCCAAGGATATTGTGAAGTCCAAGATAAGGCAGGTATACCTCAGCAACTACTTTGATAAATATGATGTGCAGATCTACCTGTACAATGCCAATGGGCAGCCATTCGAGAGCACACCCGGCAGTCTTATGCCCAGCGAGATCAAGAAGTTTAATGTGGAAGAGTATAAAACCCCTTATGACGGTGTTTACTTCATCAACAGGCTGGGGCTGAAAGCATCCAAACGGTATCTGGATTTTATAGAAGTGAAAAAAAGAGGGATTCTTGTCGGGTACGTGATACTCGACCTGAACCTCAAGCGAATAATTCCCGATAACGTATATCCGGAATTACTGGTGGATAACCGCTTCCTATTTCCATATCAGAATTCAAATTACAGCTATGCAGTCTTCATCGGCGGAGATATAAACTACCACTCCGGCGACTACAATTATATTGTGGATTTTGATACTGAAGACCTGTCAGACCCGGAGCTTTTTGAGAGTGGTATCAAAGCAGGGGGCTACAGGCATTTGGCCGTTAAGGACCAAAAAGGCAGGATTGTGGTGATCAGTTCCAACAACCATCCGTATTCTGACCTGGTTTCAAACTTCTCTTTTCTCTTCCTGATCCAGGTGTTCATTATACTGTTAATGGCTGCGGGTTATGCATTTTATTTTAATTTTCAGAATACCAGCCTGAACTATTCCGCCAAGATACAATTGTACCTTAATGTAGCTTTCTTCCTGCCCTTGTTTGCTGTAAGTATTACTACCCTGAGCTTGATTAACTCATCATTCAAAAAAGAGGTCAATGAAGAATATTACCGCAAAGCAGAAAGCATCAGCAGTAATATTAGCGATGATCTGGATGAGTTTATGCGAAGTGTTGATGTCGATCATGAAGACCTGCCCAAGCAATTGTCGGAGGTTTCGAAATTTGCAGGGGTTGATGTTAACCTGTTCAGTATCAGGGGTAAATTACTGGCATCCAGCCAGCCTATGATCTATGAAAACAACCTGCTGTCCCGGTTCGTAAACCCTGTGGCTTATGCCAAAATAAAAGAGCAGGGCCACAATGCCTATGTTACCAGGGAATCCGTAGGCAAGCTACAATACAATACCACATTTTATGGCGTAAAATCTTTTGATACCGGTGAGCTGATAGGTATGGTGAGTATACCGTTCTTCCAATCCGAATATGCCCTTGAGCAAAACCAGATTGAAGTATTGACCAATGTGATCAACATATTCACTATCATATTCATTGTGTTTTTAATGATCTCCTATCTGGCGGCCAAGTGGCTCACGTTCCCACTGGTGTTTATTACACAAAAACTAAAGAAAACTACCCTTACCGCCTTCAACGAGCCATTGGTATGGCATGCCGATGATGAGATTGGCCTGATGGTAGGCGAGTACAACCGCATGTTGATAAAGCTCGAAGAAAGTAAAAAAGCACTTGCCCGAAGCGAGAAAGAATCCGCATGGAGAGAAATAGCCCAGCAGGTGGCCCATGAGATCAAAAACCCGCTTACACCCATGAAACTCACTTTGCAGCACCTGAGCAGAAGGCTGCAAGGTAAGCACGAAGACGATGAGCTGGAGAAGCCTATCAATAGTTTGCTACAGCAGGTAGACACCCTGAATGACATAGCTTCCTCATTCAGTTCATTTGCCAAAATGCCTATTCCCGAACATGAGCCGTACGAGTTCAGCGCCGTACTTAGGAATACGGTCAACCTTCATAGCAGCAGGGAGAATGTTACCATTCATTTACATATGCCGGAGCATCCGGTATATACTGTAGGTGATGAACAGTTGATGGGACGCATCATTTCCAATATTATTATTAATGCCATACAAGCCAAAGAAGGGGAGATCCTGACCATTGAAGTAATGTTGAGTGAAATGAAGGCGATGAAATTGTTATTGGAAATAAAGGACAACGGACCAGGCATTGATGAGTCAATCCACAGCAAAATATTCATACCCAATTTCAGCACTAAAGAAACCGGTTCAGGGATTGGCCTGGCTATTGCCAAACACGGGGTGGAGCATGCAGGAGGGAAGATATGGTTTGAGACAGAGCTTGAAAAAGGTACCTCATTTTTTATCGAATTGCCAACCGTTAATTAAGTGTTAAGGCCAATTATCATATTGGTTGCCCTTTGTTTTATGGCTTTGACAGGCTTTGGCCAGAAGGCAGGGCAGAAATGCAGGTGGGTGAAACAATTTGACCGCCCCTTGCAATTAGACAGCCTTTCCATTATTCCCAATACCCTGAAAATACAGCATAGCGACAGTACAGCATTTTCAGTTGATCATAACATGAGCCGTGGCGAGGTCACTATCAATACTCAGCAACCGGTGGACTCGGTGCTGATATGCTATGAGGTCTTTCCGTTCAGCTTCCATCAGCAATATTACCACCGAAGCCTTGAAGTATACGACTCCAATGCCTTTTTTAAAGACCCGGTAAAGCAGGAAGACCAGCTATTGAAGCGGGAAGAGTTGTTTGCCATTGAAGGACTCAATAAAAGCGGAAGCATCAGCCGGGGTATCTCATTTGGTAATAATCAGGACGTTTTCGTTAACTCTACCCTCAACCTGAACCTGGAAGGAAAGCTGACCGATGACCTGAACATCAGGGCAGCCATCACAGATCAGAATGTGCCCTTCCAGCCGGAAGGAAATACCCAGCAGCTCCAGGATTTTGATAATGTTTTCATCCAGGTTTATAATGATAACTTCTCCGTAACTGGTGGTGATGTAGTGCTAAAGAACAAGCCGTCCTACTTTATGAGGTACTACAAAAATGTACAGGGCGGCCTGGCTGAGGTGAATTATAACCTTACTGACAGCATACGGGCTACCACCTCACTGGGCATATCTGTTGCCAAAGGGCAGTTTGCTTCCGTCCTCGTGCCTGCACTTGAAGGTGTACTGGGCCCATACCGGATACCCGGACCCAATAATGAAAGCTTTGTTATCATACTGGCCAATTCGGAGCGCGTATTCCTGGATGGAGAACAACTGGTACGTGGCTTCAACAACGATTATGTGATCGACTACAACAGCGGAGAGATCACCTTTACCAATCAAGTGCTGATCACCCAGTTCTCAAGGATCAGGATAGACTACGAGTACTCCGATCAAAACTACAGCCGCACCATCACTGCGGCAAACCACTACCAGGAGATGGGTAAGCTGAGCCTTTTTGTGAATGCATACAGTGAAAAAGATAACCGCAACAGACCTTTGCTGCTGGATCTTACCAATGAAGATAAAATTCTGCTCAGCAATATCGGAGACAATCTGGACCAGGCCGTGATATCCTCCGCCGACAGTGTAGAATATAGCAATGAACTGATTTTGTATGCACAAGTAGATACCACTGATCTTGACGGCACTGTTAGGGAAGTGTACAGGTATAGTACAGATCCCGAAAAGGCCATGTATAAAGTCACTTTTTCCAACGTAGGGTTAGGCAATGGCAGCTACGTACAAGCCCAAACCACAGCGAACGGAAGAGTTTTTGAGTGGGTGTCGCCTGTCAACGGTGTACCACAGGGGCAATACGAACCCGTGATCAAAATTCCAGCTCCCAATAAAAAGCAACTGGTCAATATCGGAGGTGAATACAAGGTCAATAAATTTGAACGGATATTTTCCGAGGTAGCTTTTTCCGATCGGGATGTAAATCTCTTTTCTGAGCTGGATAGTGACGATGACAAAGGCTTTGCGATCAAATCAGGGATTATTTCCGAAGGCCGGCCGGCCGGCTTCTTGCCAGACTACAAATGGACCCTGTACGGCGACTTTGAGTTCGATGAAAAACATTTCAAACCAATAGACCGGTTCAGGTATATTGAATATGACCGGGATTGGGGGTACGACCCAAATACGGACCGACGCCGGGCAGAAGACAGGATAGTGAATGCAGGGGTGTCTTTAAGAAAAAATGCAGACAATGGAGCGGCTTATGATATCAGCTACAGAAATCGTCCCGGACAGGTGGACGGTTTTCAGCATCGCGCCAGGTTTGACAAAAATCTGGGCAAATTCTTTCTAAAAACCTCTTTATTCCGGCTGGACACCGAGCAGGACTCCCTGGCTGAAGCTTGGACGAGGTATTCGGCGGATATTTCATACCGGTCAAAGTGGGTGGTACCGGGCTATATACGTCAGGTTGATAAAAACAGGGTAGAATCAAAGTTGTCGGATTCAGTGGTGAGGTCAGCCATGTATTTTGAGGAGCATGCCTTTTACCTGCGCAATGGTAAAGCATCGCCGATTGATTTTGAGCTCAGGCACAGCATCAGGGAAGATAAGAAACCACTCGAAGGCGTTCTGACCGAATATTCAAGCTCAAATACCAGTCAGCTTACAGCAGGGAAAGATTTAGGGAAGCATAAAATCAATGTGCTTTTTACCTATAGGAACCTTGAGAATTATCTTCTCGGTGAAGATGAAGAAACCGTATCCGGTCGCCTGGATTGGCAAAGTATCTGGCTGGACAGGCACATCAGGTCTGACCTTACCTATACCATATCAAACAGCCGCGAGCCCAGACGTGAATTTGTTTACATAAAAGTGCCTCCCGGGGAAGGCACCCACACCTGGCGTGACCTGAATGAAGACGGTGTTCAGGACCTCAATGAGTTTTTTGAAGCCATTAATCCTGACGAGAGGAACTATGCTAAGATATTTGTGCCTACCAATGAGTTTGTTACGGCTTTTCAAAACTTGTTCATCTACCGGGTCACCCTCGAGATGCCCAGGGCGTGGAGAAAAGAGAAGGGCTTAAAGAGGTTTTTAAGTAGTTTTTCTAACAATACCTCCTGGTCGGCCGATGTAAAAACAACAGACAGTGATCTGGATACCAGGCTTTTGGCTTTTGCAAAAGGAAGTGAAGGAGGGGAGCTGCTGTCAGAGAAGAATATTTTGAGGTCAACACTATTTTACAACCGCACTAGTCCCAAGTTTGGCGCTGAGGCAGGCTATTTCAACTCAGGCCTGAGGCAGCTTTTGCAGGGAGGCTTTGAGTCCCGCGATATAGAGGAGTATACATTTGGTGTGAGAGTGAACCTTTCAAGGGTCTACAGCCTGAATATAAAAACATCTGCCGCGACTAAAGCTGTAAATTCTGATTTTCTCGAAGGAAGAAATTACCTGATAGATTCCCGAAAGATCAGCCCTGAAATAGCCTGGCAACCCAAGGGAAACATTCGTATTTCTGCACAATACGGCTACGAAAGCAAAGAGAACAACTACACCTCAGAGTCACCGGAAAGCGCCTACCTCAGCGAATATATCCTGGATGTTAAATTAAACAAAGCAGTTAAGAGTACCTTCAATGCCCGGCTCCGGTATGTGGAAATTGACTTCCAGGGAGAGGAGAACAGCCCCATAGGTTATGACTTGCTCAATGCCCTGCGTCCGGGAAAGAATATTTCCTGGGGCATCAACTGGCAGCGAAAAATAACCACTGGCCTCCAGCTCAATCTCAGCTACGATGGCCGTAAATCCGAAGACGTGGATGTGATACACATTGGCCGCGTTCAGGTTAGCGCCCTGTTTTAGGATTAAGCAGAATTTCTGGGGGAGAGCCTAAATTTTCACCTCTTTGCTGACAGACAGTAGTTAACCAGCAATCGGCAAAAGCAGTAGGCTCGTATAATGATAACAATGAGCGCGGTTTTACTGATTTTTAATGGCAAGTTTTACATTACTTGCTTTACTTTCCAGTCCATTTACTCCACAGGTTTTACGTTTGTTCCCTGTTTTAAGCTACATGGCTTTAGGGGTTGTAATTTTTTTTAGCCTACATACAACCATTTGCCCACCTCAAAACACTAACTTATATCACCTATCGATATAACACATGTATTCGGAAAAAGAACTTACTGATCAGTTTGTTAAAAGCGGGAGCGAGGAGGCATTCCGGGCACTATACCGCCTGAAAACTCCCGGCCTCTACCGACTGGCGCTTCACCTATGCCGTCAGGATCAGTATTTGGCAGAAGAAGCTGTACAGGAGATGTGGATCATAGGGGTAAGAAAGCTGAAAGATTTTCAGTGGAGGTCTACGTTACAGACCTGGCTTACCAGTATCCTGATCAATGTAATAAGAAGCCAGCAGAGGAAACATCCAAAGCAGCAGGACGATTTTGAGAAAAGTATACAGGGAAAGGAAAATGTAGAGATACCGGCGGTATTTACCGCTTACGATCTGCGGGAGGGCATTTCGCGGCTTCCGGATGGCTATCAGCAGGTGATCATCTTGCACGATATAGAAGGCTATACCCATAAAGAAATAGGGGAGATGCTGAACATCAATGAAGGCACCAGCAAAAGCCAGTTGTTTCAGGCACGCAAAGCCGTGCGGACTTATCTAAGTGAAAAGCATATTAAACCACATCAGTCATGAATAACCAAGAGCAACTAACACCGGCTGAAAAAGAGGTATTTGAAGCCTTAAGGCAGCCAGTTCAGCCGGATATTCAATTGGAAGATCGCGTAGTAAACGCATTGAAGGAAGAAGGGCTAATAAGTACCCATTCAGGATGGAGGCAATGGACATTGAGAATAGCTGCCTCCATAGCATTGCTGGCTGTAGGCATTATAATCGGAAAAATAACATATTCACCCATGGAAACAACATCTCAATTTAACTACATGCTTGTACTTTATGAAGACAGCAGGTTTACACCCTCCGATCCGGAGGAAATGTTTACGGAATACTCAAAATGGATGACGGGCATTCAGGAACAAGGCGTAACCATCGATGGTCAGGAAATGAAGCCGACCTCACTGTTCCTGGAGCCTGATGGCAGTCAGGTGACTACGGAAAACGAACGCCGGGTAGGTGGCTATTTTGTGATCAATGCCACATCACTGGACCAGGCAATAAAAATAGCCAAAAACAGCCCTCACCTCAAGTATGGTGGAAGTATAGAAGTGAAAGAATTTATGATCAGATAAATTTTAAAGCATATGAAGCAAATAATCATTACATCAGTCATAATATGGAGCATTTCACTTGGCCATCTACAGGCACAAACATCCGATGAGGAGGAAAAACCTTCTATCCCTATCGAAAAACTTGAATGGCTCAAAGGATATTGGGTAGGAGACGGCTTCGGAGGTATATCAGAAGAAATATGGACCCACGCGGAAGATAACACCATGATGGGCATGTACCGGCACACCAAAGATGGCAAAGTTACCTTCTATGAATTCATGCACCTGACACCCGAAGGTATGAAACTAAAACACTTCAACCCAGACCTCACTGCCTGGGAAGACAAAGAAGACTTTGTGAAGTTCCCTTTAATAGAAGTCACCGAAGACAAGATCATTTTTAAAGGCCTTGAAATATGGAAGAAATCCGAAGATGAAATGGAAATGTCACTCCGGCTCAACCGCAACGGAAACATTGAAACCGAAGTATTCCATTTCAAAAGATCGAAGCTTTGAGCTATCGGAATAACCAAATTTCAGGGGAGGAACTAACCTTTTGGCTCCGTTTTTTACTCTTTCCAAGTAGAGTCTCTCGTAGAGGACTCTACGCCCATCGAGGCAGAAACTGACATGATAATAGGCATTAAAAACAGTTAACTTCCTATTTTAGCTGCCCAAAAGTAAGACACATTTCAAATGCCTGCTTGTTTTGTCCCTACAGGACAATC
>NZ_SMLW01000155.1 GCF_009711405.1 Fulvivirga kasyanovii
CAGAGAAAGTGGAAAGCCCGGAGCCGATGTATGATGATTATTGTAATGGGATAAAGTAAACAATTAGTTCTGTTTATAGAGTGAAATGTGCCGGGAATCTGATTTTCGGTGCATTTCTGTTTTATGGCAGTGGCATTTTTTTAATTAAGATCAAAACATACTCTTTGTAGCTTCTGAGTTAACAATAACGCCATGACTTAGTTATTGGTAATATCCGGCTCATTTATAAAGAAAAATCTCATGATTAAAAATAATAAGGAAGTTTTGAAAAAAGCCAACGAAGCCATTACCAAAGGTGACTATGAAGGGTTTTTGAAGTTTTGTACTGATGATACACAATGGACATTTGTGGGAGACAGGGTTCTGAATGGAAAAGAAGCTGTTCGTCAATATATGGCAACGGCATACATTGAGCCGCCACGATTTGATGTAAGAAATTTAATTGCTGAGAACGATTTTGTAACCGCATTGGGCAACATCAGCATGGTAGACGAAGATGGAAAAACGACCGATTTTTCATACTGTGATGTCTGGCGATTCCGCGATGGACAAATGGCCGAACTAACTGCCTTTGTGATTGAAGCCGGTAAGGATTGAGCTATAGCAATAGTTAACCATTTCCGGTTTGTGAATGATGAGATTTGCTCTGTAAGAAAACTATTACCTTACGTATCAAATATTTAATCACTGCATAAATACTCAAAATTCCCCCGACAAACAGAAATATCAGCAGGGTTTGAAAGCCAGGTCTCCATCCCTGATCTATATCATAAATGGTAGTGTGCCATCCGGGAATGATGGAAATCATATGATCTAAGATATAATACGATAAGAAAAGGTCAAGGATCAATACAGAAATCAACAAGGCTATTAAGGCAGGTGCAATTCTTAATATCGTTTGGTGCAGTGTCATCATAGCTTGCTAATATAATTAAAAGTCATATACTGACAGAGGCTACTTGCAGGCACCTGGCTTAGCTATTTGAGCTTGATTTTTAATTTAGTGCAGAGTTGAGTCGTTGGAAAAAACTGTACAACTGGGAAAAATAACTTTCACATCAATAATGGTTCAGGGAAGAATATTACAGAGATTAACCAGTACAAGCTTTCTACTAATAAGGCTATACCAAGTGATTGCAGCAATGAAATTTTTGAGCTTTGCCATATTCCTATAGTCATGGAGATTATGAAACCGGTTATGGCTAAGTATTCACCAATAGCATACCAGTTGGAGTTGACGAAAAAGGTTATAAATGGACTCAACAATGTGAGCGAGGAGATGGTAACAATAAGAAATGCTCTGTAAAATGGAAATTGATGTCGTAGCACCCTTGAGGCAGCCAAAGTCAAAAGATACGA
>NZ_SMLW01000513.1 GCF_009711405.1 Fulvivirga kasyanovii
ATAAATTTTTGCCCTTATCTGCCTCATGTTCTGGTGCTTTGAAGATCATGTAGTACGGAATTCTCAGGTAGTAGAAGAGTGACACTACCGTATTGGCCAAACCAAACACCATCAGGTAGAGCATCCACGGGTTGTCTTTGGTGGAGTAACTTTCCCAAAGGGAGGTGAAAACAAGAAGCTTGGCGGTAAAGCCACCGGTCGGAGGAAGGCCGGCCAGGGATATCATAATGATGACGATCATTATAGCCAGGGGAACAGAAACTTTTATCAGGCCACGGTATTGGTCTACGTCGGTGTATCCATAGCTGCGTTCAACATGGTGGACAAACATGAAAGCAGCAACATTCATAACCATGTATATGGCTGAGTAAAATAACAAACTTTGCATGGCCAGTTCGCTAAATGCCACCATGGTTACCAGCAGGAAGCCTGAGTGGGCAATGGAAGAGTAAGCCAGCATTCTTTTTACGTTCTTCTGCCAGAGCGCTGAGAAATTACCTATAGTGATCGTCAGGATAGCAATCACAGCCAGTATGGAAGACCAGCTCAGCGGACTGAGTCCAAAAAGATTGATGATGATCACCCACTTGACAAGCAGGGCAAAGCCGGCAAACTTGGGCACTACCGAGAAAAACGCCACAACCGGTGTAGGGGCAGAGGTATATACATCAGGTGCCCAGATGTGCATAGGCGCCGCTGAGATTTTGAATAGTATACCCCCGAGTACTAAAAAGCAGCCGATGGCCAACGGTATCGTGTCTACATTCATCATCATTTGCGCAAATTGCGGCTGATAGAAATGAAGTGATCCGGTAAACGCATAGAGCCACGACATACCGAAAAGCATAATGCCCGATGCTGCTGCGCCAAAAAGCAAATATTTCATACCGGCTTCAGTACTGTTTTTGTTGAAACTGAACGCAGTGAGCAGGTATGAGCTGATGGATATCAATTCGATGCTGATAAAAACCAGAAGCAGGTTACTGGCCATGGCAAGTAAATGAGCACCCAACACTACAGAAAGCACCAGTGAATAATATTCTCCCTGCCTGTCTGTAGCTTCACGGCCTCTGTATCCCATAGCCACAGCGAGAAAAGCTCCTGCTCCGATGAGAAATTTCCAGAACACGGCTACTTTGTCAAGCCCCAGCATGTTTTGAAACAAGTGCTGCGGGTTCTCTCCAAGTGTCCTCCACTGTCTGATATCAGTAAATAAAGTGACGGCCAATATAAGAAGGCATAGAAGCTGGAGCGAGGAGCTTTTGCGGATTTTTGGAAAAAGCCCGGCAATGAGTGTAAGAATGATACCAAGTGTAATGACAAACTCTGGCTGAAAGTATGACAGACTTGAAGTGATATCCCGCAGTTTATCGTTCAGTGTAGTCTCCATGAATTATTTCTCCAGCATTTGAAATCCGTGATTACCCATCACATCCACAAACAGCGTGACGGACTTATTGATCAGGTTTAGCAGTAGGTCGGGGAAGATTCCCAAAAGAAGAGCAAACACAAACAACGGCACCAGCATCACGTATTCTCTCATGTTCAGGTCGCTCAGCATATCTTCTTTAACCGGCCCTTTGGTGAAAAACTTGCCGAAGAACATGCGCTGTATGGCCCAGAGATAATAGGCCGCACTCAGGATCAGGCCGGTTGTGGCTATTATGGCCATCCATTTGGGAACCAACCCGTTAATTGAAGATGAACCAAAAGCTCCCAAAAGCACAAATATTTCGGCAATAAAACCTGAGAAACCAGGCAAGCCCATAGAGGCGAAGAAGAATATCACCACAAAAATGGTGTACTTAGGCATATGCGAGGCCAGCCCCGAATAATTTTCGATGATCCTGTTGTGTGTACGGTCATAGATTACCCCTGCGATCAGGAACAATGCCCCGGAAATAAAACCGTGGCTCACCATCTGGTAAATCGCTCCACTTACCCCTTCTGCTGTCAGGGAAGCCAGGCCCAGAAGTACAAACCCCATATGCGAAACCGATGAATAAGCAATCAAACGCTTAAGGTCCCTGCTGGCCAGGGCATTCATGGCGCCATAAATGATGGAGAGAACTCCGAAAAACGCAATCCACCAGGAATAATGTATGGCTCCGTCCGGGATGATCATAAATCCTGTCCTGATCAGGCCATAAGCACCTACCTTCAAAAGAATGCCTGCCAAAACTACAGAAATAGGAGTAGGGGCTTCCACGTGAGCGTCAGGTAGCCAGGTGTGCAGCGGCACTACCGGGACCTTAATAGCAAAGCCAATAAATATCAGCAAAAAGGCCAGTAACCTTGCCGGATGCCCGAATATCAGTCTCACGGCATGTATGTCCATCACTGATTTGGGAATATAGTTACCCGCATCAGTCATATAGACCATGTTAAAAGTATGTACCAGTTTATCTGCAGGCAATTGGTTGGTAAAAAGCAGTTGTTGTACCTGCTCTTCCATCTCCGGGGTCACCTGCTCTACGTTATTGGCTAAACCATATTCCACTGCCGTGGCCGCAGGGTCTATTACCGAAAGGTAGAGGGCGATCATGACAATGAGTATAAATATGGAACCGAGCAATGTATAGAGGAAGAACTTGATAGAGGCATAGTCCTTTCTCGGCCCTCCCCATAAGCCGATGAGAAAGTACATCGGCAGAAGCATGAACTCGAAGAATAAGTAGAAAAGCAGGAAGTCGAGTGCAACAAAACAACCGATAATAGCTGCATTCAGGATCAGGTAAAGACTAAAGTATCCTTTTACTTTTTCTTTGATATTCCATGATGAGATCACCCCAATAAAGAGTATCACTATCGATAGCAACACCATGCTGATGCTCAAGCCGTCTACACCGATAAAATAGTGTGCTGAAAGTTTGCCCAGTGTTGATAGCTCCAGGTTGATCCATGAAATGTTCTCAACATACTGAAAGCCACTGATGGAGTTTAAGCCTGCCAGGGAAGAATTATACCCCAGGTAAAGTACAACAGCCAAAAGGAGTTGGATACAGCCTACGCCTAGTGCTATATATTTTGAAGTATGCTTTACCGACTGAGGCAAGAGCGCTATAACGATAGCGGCCGTTAGCGGTAAGAAAACTAATATGGAGAGCAAATGGTTGTCTAACATCAGTTACCAGATTATCCAGAAGATCATTATTACTATGCCAAAAACGGCTATTAAAATATAACTTTGAACCCTTCCGCCCTGTAATGATTTCGTCATTACGCCAATCCTGCCCGCAAAGAAAACAGAAAAATTAACAAAACCGTCAACCACCATACGGTCGATCCAGCCTATGAGATGTGCAATGATGACGTTGATAACCGCAAAACCATCTATGGCTTTGTCTATCACACGTTTCTCAAAAGCAGAAAGCCCGTTGGCGATCCATAGGACAGGTTTTTCTATAATTAATTTATAAGCCTCATCGAGGTGCCAGTTATTATATGATAATGCCTGAAGTTTGTTGACAGTGTTTTTTCTTTGGAAGTAGCCTTTTGTGTAAGCACTTCCCGGTTTGTAAAGAAACCAGCCTGTCAAAGCCCCTATAACTATCATAGTCATAGATATTACAGTTACTTTGATGTGGTTAGCCAGAGTAAGCTCGATCAGGCGCGGTTGCCAGTCAATGTCAAAGCCCGGAGTTAGGATGGTTGGTGCTTTTAAGGCCCCCAAAAACCAGCTATGGCTATGGTCCAGCGGATTGATCGACCATATTAAGCCTAATGACATGATTCCCAAAACTGTCAAAACAGCCTTCATAACCAGGGGTACTTCTTTAACTTCCGTAAGACTGTGCCCCGGGTGCTGAGCTGCAATCCTGAACTCTCCGAAGAACACCAGAAGCAACTGGCGGAACATATATAAAGCAGTTAATATTACCGTAAGGAAGCCCAGGTCCGGGATCAGGTAGTAAATGGAAAAACCTCCGCCAGACATCACATCTGCCCAGGCATATGCTCCGGAAAGCAAAGCATCTTTGGACAGGAAGCCTGAAAAGAAAGGGATACCAATTAGCGCCAGTGCTGATACACCATACGCCATAAAGGTAAATGGTAGTTTTTTTCTCAGCCCACCCATGTTGCGCATGTCCTGGGCATCGAATTTTATCCCCGTGTCGTGTTCAAACTCATGAAGCGCGTAAATAACCGACCCGGCGGCCAGGAATAAACAGGCTTTGAAGAATGCGTGGGTAAACAAATGGAAAAGTGCGGCATCATATGCGCCAACGCCAATACCCATAAGCATATATCCGAGCTGGGATATAGTAGAGTAGGCCAGTACTTTTTTAATGTCGTGCTGAGTAAGAGCAGCTATAGCACCCATAAATGCCGTTATGGCCCCTATGGTCGCAACAAAAGTCAGGGCATCAATATCGAGCAGTACAAATACACGTGCCATAAGAAATACACCTGCAGCTACCATAGTAGCAGCATGTATAAGAGCCGATACAGGAGTAGGGCCTTCCATGGCATCCGGGAGCCATACTTGCAGAGGAAACTGGGCTGATTTACCCATGGCCCCAAGGAAAAGGCCTATTCCCGCCACTGTCAGCCAGTCTGCATTTAAGACATAGCCTAGTGTAGTAGTCCATTCCCCGCCCGCTAAAGTCGATTGTGACATCAATACTTTCAGGGCTTCTATGTCCAGGGTGTTGAACTGTACCCATAGAATCGCCAGCCCAATCAAAAAGCCGGCATCACCTACACGGTTGACTATAAAAGCTTTTTTTGCTGCTTTCGATGCGCTGTCTTTCTGGTACCAATGGCTGATCAGGAGATAGGATGATAAACCTACAAGCTCCCAGAAAACAAAAATGATCAGCAGGTTATCGGCCAGCACTATACCCAGCATGGAAAAGGTAAATAGCCCTAAGAAGGCGAAATATTTTTTGTATCCGGCATCATCTTTCATATAAGCCGTAGAGTAGACATGTACCAAAAAGGAGATCACATTGACCACTACCAGCATAAGCGCAGCATTGATGTCCAGCAGTATACCCGCAGTAATTTGTGGCATTGAGGCTATGGAAAACCAGTCAAAGCGTGTGTGGCTGGCAGGCTGAGCCCAAACGGAAAGCAAAAGATAGACAGATATACAGGCTGCAATAAGAATGAATGCCGAAGATACCCATGACATCAACCTCCTGGAGCTATCAGGAGCAGCAGCCATGAGAAGAAAACTAACAAACGGCAGTGCCAGTATGACGAGGCATAGGATTGTTGGAGTTGTCCAGGGTAAAGGCCGTAATAGTTCAGAGTATTCCAAAGGCTTATCCTTTTAACTGGTTTATCTCATCCAGGTTGGTGGTACTAAAATATTTATAGATCTTTAAGATGATTGCCAACCCCACGGCTGCTTCTGCTGCTGCAACCACTATTACAAACAAAGCAAAAAACTGCCCGCCCAGCTTAATGTTATCCAACTGGCTTATAGCTATAAAATTAATATTGGCAGCATTGAGTATCAACTCTACACCCATCAGCACTACAATAGCATTCTTTTTGGTAATGATCACCGCCATGCCAATGCAAAAGAGTATTGCGGATAATATGAAGTAATGTTCAATGGCCATCGGATCTTTCTTTATAGCCGGCTATAGTTGCAGCGCCTATTAAGGCAACAAGCAGCAACACAGCAGCAATTTCAAAAGGTAATATATAATCACTCATTAAACCAATACCCAATTGATTTATGTTGGTGAGGTTTTCAGTCGGTTTGTAATTGTTGTTATCGATCCAGGCCTGGCCTTGTAGTGCTGTGAAATTCATCTGAAAGATGGCGTAGATCAGTAATGCGGATAATGAGGTCATGACCACTGCCGCAGAAAACTTGTTGCGCGATTCCGTGATCATAGCTTTACCGGAGATTTTATTGGTAAGCATAACGCCAAAGATCAGAAGCACCACTATACCACCCACATATACCATGATTTGAGTAATGGCCACAAACTCAGCTCCGGCAATAACATAGATGCCGGCAACAGCCATAAATGTAGCTACCAGTGAAAATGCGGCGTAAAGAATGTTCTTCGAAAACAAGACGACAAGGGCGGAAAGCACTGCCACACCACAAAAAAAGTAGAACATAACTTCAACCATCACTATCCTCCCCCTTATCTTTCTTTTTTATGACAGGTTTCGGTTTCATGACCGGCTTGGGCCTGATCTTAGGCTTTGGTTTTGCGCTGGGCTCAGTATCAGTATCCGTATCAGCTTTTGGCTCAGAAGGGGTTTCCCCTGTTTTTTTGATTTTTGGTTTGAATACAGGTTTGGCACCACCCATCTTTGGTTTGGCGGCAGGCTTCTTCTCTGCGGTTTCTGTAGCAGCAGGGGCAGCCTGTTCTTTTGCCGCGGCCTTTTGCTTTTCAAATTCCTCCAGTTCCTTTCTTTTCTCCAGAATTTCCAGAGGAGTCATCGTGGCAAAAGAATAAGTATGGTCATCAACATCGTATTCGCTGAAATCATAAGTTTTAGTCATGGTCAGGCATTCGGTAGGACAAACCGTAGTGCAAAGGCCGCAAAAGCAACATTTGCCCATATCGATGTCAAACTTGGCCGCATAGATCCGTTTGGACGTGCCATCAGATGTCTTGCCAATTTCACCGACCGCTCTGATAGGGTCAATGTCAATGCAATCTACAGGACATATTTTAGCACACTTGTCGCATACTATACAATCATCAATTTCATTGTGCAGTCTGTACCTGCCATTGTCCGGGATCGGGAAGCTTTCATGAGGGTATTGAACGGTTACCAGGCCCTTGTCCTGTTTGAAGTAATCCGTATTGCACACAGGTACAGGCTTTTGCGAAGTTCTGGCCTGTAAAATGTGCTTAAAAGTGATTTGTAAACCTCCCCACAAGGTTTTTATCGTTTGGCCAATATTGCTCCAGTAGGAATGGTTCATGCTACAAATATTGGTCAGCGAATTAAGAAAATGCAAGAAAATTTAAGAAATGTTTAGAAGATCGGCTCTTTTTTTATGGTGAACTTAAATGTACTGCCTTCACCTTCCTTGCTTTCTACCCATATCTTTCCGCCCATACGCTCCACAAACTCTTTGCAGAGTTTAAGCCCTAGTCCGGTACCCTTTTCGTTGGCAGTACCCTTGGTAGTGTATAGCACAGTAGTATTGAACAGTTGAGACCTTTGCTCTTCGCTCATGCCTATGCCATTGTCTTTGATGCTTACGATAAGCGTATCATTGTCTTTGTCTTCGGCCGAGATTTCCACAAAGCCACCATCTCTGGTGAATTTTATAGAGTTGGCGACCAGGTTTCTGATAATCAGATCAAGCATGTTCCTGTCAGCCAGAACACTGGTATCTTTCTCCACATTATCAATAAACTGAATGTCTTTGTCGTTGATCTCTCTGAAAAAATTGAGGTTTTCTTCCACCAGCTCTTTCAGTTCCAGTGGCTCCTCCTGAATGGTAATCTCGTTCATTTGTACCAAAGCCCAATCCAGCAGATTGTCGAGAAGTTTGCGAGTATTGTCAAGCCTTACTTTTAGCGACTTTGTCAACTGGCGAAGTTCTTCCTGGTTGAGGTTGCCCTCATCAAGCATGTCCAGGATGCCCACGAGAGCATGGATGGGAGAGCGTACATCATGAGAAACGATTGAGAAAAACTTGTCTTTCATTTCCAGCAGGCCGGCAAGCTCGCGGCTTTGCTCTTCCATTTCTTTCTGGTGTATAACCAAAAGGTCATTGATCTTTTTACGGCGAACACTACTTCTGTATAATGTGATCAGCAATACAGCCGTAAAAGCAAGTATCACTACCAGAATATTCCTGAAAAACTCCTCATTCTTTAGCTGTACCTTTTGCTGCTCTTCTTTTTGGTTGAGTAGTGCAATCTCCATGTCCTTATTGGCCGTTTCATATTTGATCTGTATCTGGGCAAACTGTTCCTTTTGCTTTTCACTGAATACACTGTCCTCCATGGCCTTAAACATCTTGTAGTATTTCAGAGACAACTGATATTCACCTTTTTTCTCATAGAGGTTAGACATCTCCTCATAAGCCTTGATGATCAGCTCATTGTTGTTCATGCTTTTGGAGAGCGTCAGGGAAGTATTCAGAAGCTCCCCGGCTTTATCATATTCGCCCATCTTCATGCGCGCAACACCCAGCCCGAGCTGTGTTTCGGCAATACCACTCTTGTTGTTCAGTTCTTGGTACCTTTCCAGTGCGCGGTTATGGTAATCGAGCGATTTTTCAAACTCGCCCAGGTTTTCATAGGCCACGGCTATTTTATTCTGTATCTGGGGAATGAGTACTGTGGTTTCGAGTTTAATACTCAGTTCCAGTGCCTTTTGCAGTTCTGTTAGTGCCTTCTCATATTGTCCTTCCATGATCAGTATTTCACCAATGTCATGGCCTGAATATGCCAGTCCCTCGTGGTCGTCAATTACACTACTCAGTTTCATGGAGTTTTCAATGTACTCTCTGGCCTTTTCCAGTTGGCCCATGGATTTTAGTACCCTCCCTATATTATAAGTGGCGATGGCAACATAGAGCTTGTTATTAATTTCCTGTGCCTTTTTTAAACTCTGCTGATAATAGTCATAGGCATCGCTGAATAAGTCCAGGTCGTAATAATCTTCTCCTATACTGTTTAATGCCAGCGTTACCCCCGCGCCATAATCCATTTGCTTGTATAGGCGAAGGGCTTCAAGGTCATACTTGAGGGCTTCCTTGTAGTTGCTTTGCACTGTGTGGTAACCTGCCAGCATTTCATCCGCAAAGGCAAGGTACAATGAGTCCTGGAGTTGGATGGCAAGGTTGCGGGCTTGGGAGGCCAAATGAATCGCCGTATCTACATTGTCATAATTATATTCATTGACCAGATAAAATAATATTTCAAGCTTTAATGAATCTGACTGGGTATCATTAAAGACACGGGTTAAACTGTCAATTTTTACCTGATCCTGCGCTTTTGACAGCGTTGAGCAGACAAAAAGAATAAAAAATATGTATAAGTACTTTCTCAAAATATTGCTTAATATACATTAAATCATGAACAATCTCCATACCCCTGATAATAATAGCAGCACCAGTGCGGCGGGGGTCAGATATTTCCATCCGAGACTCATTAACTGGTCTATTCGTACCCTTGGATACGTCCATCTTACCCACATCTGGAGCAGTACCATTAACATGGCTTTACTGATGAGCCAGAAACCGCTGCAAAAATGACCAAACCAGGTACCGGGAACGCCACTGGTCCATTCGGCCAGTTTAACAGGACCCAGATTAGGTAGGGGAGTGTTCCAACTGCCAAAAAACAGCACAACGCCGAGTAGGGAAACCAAAAGCATCATGCCATACTCTGCAAGCATGATCACTGACCACCTGAACCCAGAATACTCGGTTTGAAAACCAGCAACTATCTCAGACTCTGCCTCGGGTAAATCGAAGGGGGCCCGGTTGCATTCCGCCAGGGAAGTGATGAAAAAGATCAGCCATGCAAAAAATAACAGAGGCATTCTCACAACATTCCAGCTCAAAAAGCCACCGACATTTGTTATATCAATGCCCAAAGCTTTAATGCCAAAGAGGTAATTGGTTTCTTCACTCCAGATGCCTTGTTGCATCGATATGTCCTGAAGGTCAAGGGTTTGGCTTATGATCACTACGCATAACACGCTGAGTGTTAAAGGTACCTCATAGGATATAATTTGTGCCGCCGAACGCATGGCTCCCAGCAATGAGTACTTGTTGTTGGAACTCCAGCCGGCCATAATGATGCCTATCACATCAAGGGAAACAATGGCCAGCAGATAAAACACTCCGGTCTGTATCGGGGCGCCCTCCCATACGGAGGTTACAGGTAATACCGCAAAGCCTGCAAATACAAACACGAATATTAAGACCGGGGCAAGAAGAAATAGAATGCGGTCAGCACTTTTAGGTACAATGTCCTCTTTTTGTACAAGCTTGAGAAGGTCGGCTACGGTTTGCAGAAGGCCGTAATAGCCTACTTCCATTGGCCCGTACCGGTCTTGTATAAAGGCTGATAGTTTTCGTTCTGCATAGATGGCAAAAACGGCATAGACAAGTAAAAAAGGAAGAAAGAATAAAATTGTTGACATCTGTATAATTTAATTTATCAGCCCCTGCGGCAAAATAAACCAATACCGTTCAGATTACGCAATGTATCGCTTGTCAATATATTAATAATTCGGATATAAAACAGCAATAAGTATTAATCCCATAGCGGATACTTTTCCAAATGCACCAGTTCACGGAAGAATATTTTGGTTGAGGCTTCAAAAGACTGGGTAAAATCAGATACCAGAAATTCATCCTTAACCTCTTGTCCCTCAGGAGCCAGCAGGTTGCTTTCTGTCAGGTAGTTTTTAAGGTACTTCGCTGTAATCTCGGAAGAGTCCAGTATCCTGACCTTTCCGTTGAAAAAGTCATTGATCTGCTTTTTTATCAAAGGGTAATGGGTACAGCCGAGTATTAAGGCCTCGATATCTTTAAACTGGCTGATGTCTAAATATTTTTCAATGATCTCGTAGCTGATCTTGTTGTTAAAAAAGCCCTCTTCGATCATAGGTACCAGCAAAGGAGTGGCCACGGAAACCAGTTGAATGTTCTGTTTGAGTTGTTTTACTTTTTTAGCATATACATTGGACTGTACAGTGCGCTTGGTACCTATCAGGCCAATTTTTTGTCCGATAAAATGCTCCTTAATATAGGAGACCATAGGATCGATTACATTGATGACCTTGGCCCGTTTACCGGTATATTCCTTGAGTAGTTCATAGGCCGCAGAGCTTGCAGAGTTGCAGGCAATTACGATCACCTTACACCCCTTTTTAAGGAGAACATCTGCAATTTTCACCGAGTAAGCCTGTACTGCCGCTTCAGATTTGTCACCGTACGGTAAATGCGCCGTATCGCCAAAGTATATCATAGACTCATGAGGAAGTACATTCCTGATGGCGTGCGCTACTGTTAAACCTCCGATTCCGCTGTCAAATATCCCGATGGGGCTGCCTGTGCTAAAATTCATGCTAAAAAATTAAAGCGCAAAAGTATTGAAATATAACCGGTCGGTCGGTTGTCCCATAATTTTTTTTGACTAAAAATATCCTCAGCGGGTTAACTGCAGTAGCACAGCCTTGTACTTCATTTGAGCATAAAGAAAACCCCGGATTTGCTTTGGCCTGCAGGTGTCACTCCATTTAGGTAAATAATTTTGTATTATTGCACTTCCAAAGAAAGAAAAAACTAACATACTATGAGTAATAACATACTTAAAGGAAAGAAAGGCATAATATTCGGTGCCCTGGATGAGAATTCTATTGCATGGAAAACGGCGATCAAGGCACGCGATGAAGGTGCTGAATTCGTACTGACTAACGCTCCTATAGCACTGAGAATGGGAGGTATAAATAAATTGGCTGAGGAATGTAATGCTGAGGTTATTCCTGCAGATGCAACTTCAATTGAAGATCTGACCAACCTTTTTGAAAAATCTATGGAGGTGCTCGGAGGTAAACTTGACTTCGTATTGCACTCGATAGGCATGAGCCCCAACGTAAGAAAAGGCAAAGAATATGGTGATCTTAATTACGATTGGTTTTTAAAGACACTGGATATCTCAGGTATTTCTTTCCATAAAGTATTGCAAACGGCAGAGAAAACCGATGCCATGAATGATTGGGGTTCTATTCTGGCACTGAGCTACATAGCAGCTCAACGTACTTTCCCTGATTACTCAGATATGGCTCAGGCCAAGGCTGTACTCGAGTCTATCGCCAGAAGCTATGGATACAGGTTTGCCAAACTGAAAAACGTAAGGGTCAACACCATTTCCCAGTCGCCTACCATGACTACTGCCGGCAGTGGTGTTACAGGTTTTGATGTATTCTTTGACTATGCGCACAAAATGTCCCCACTTGGCAATGCCAGCTCGGAAGATTGCGCCAACTATATTATTATGATGTTCTCTGATTACACCAGAATGGTGACCATGCAGAACCTGATGCATGACGGAGGCTTCTCCAACTCGGGAATTACAGAAGATATTGTTGCTGAACTTAGCAAGTAAGATCTTCTAACTCAATATATGAAAATCTCATCGGGGGCTGTCTGGCTTTTCTGATGAGATTTTTCTGTTAAAAATTCTTTCAGGATCAGCTATTTTAATTAAAAATCATCTCATTACTATTCCTGTGGCTTTATGGTAGTTTTTCCTAATACTAAGATCAACCTGGGTTTGAATATCCTCTCCAGAAGGGATGATGGCTACCACAATATTTCGTCAGCTTTTTACCCGCTCCCTTTTGAAGAAATACTGGAGATACTCCCGGCAGAAGAGTTCCGGTTCGAAACGTCAGGGTTAAGCATTCCGGGAAAAGCGGATAGTAATCTGATCGTGAAGGCCTGCAAGCTGCTTCGGGAGCAGTATGACCTGCCTCCGGTACACATCCATTTGCATAAAGTTATTCCTATGGGAGCCGGTCTTGGAGGTGGTTCTGCAGATGCAGCATTCACCATCAAAGCGCTGAACAGCATATTTGAACTCGCCCTGAGTGATGAGGATATGGAAAAACTGGCCGGTCAGTTAGGGAGCGATTGTCCTTTCTTTATAAAAAACAAGGCAGTGCTGGCAGAAGGTACAGGCACCGATTTTTCACCGATAGCGCTGGATTTAAGTGGAAAATACTTGGTTTTGGTATGCCCGGAGGTACATGTGGGCACGGCAGAAGCCTATAGCAAAGTAAAGCCGGGCCTACCCGACAAGAGCATAAAGGAGATCATAGAAAAAATGCCTGTTGCCGAATGGCGACACTATCTTAAAAATGATTTTGAAGCTTCTGTATTTCCCATTTATCCTGAAATTGAGGCCGTTAAAAACACGCTTTATGATTCGGGGGCTATTTACGCCAGCATGAGCGGTTCAGGGTCCAGTGTTTATGGCATTTTTGACTCAGAGCCTGCAAGCATGCCAATGAAAGCCACGTGGCAGGGCATTCTACCTTAAGTCCGCTAATCTACTTGCTGGAAGATAAACGCTCCTCTGTAGTGGCCTGCTCTCTAAAATACTGCTTATACATTTTAAAGAAATTGATCATGACCTGGTTTGAGAATTTCGAAGGAGCGTTGGTGAGTACGCAAACACCAATATTTTTATTGCGGTCAAGGGCTATGCCGCTTTTGTACCCATTGGCATAACCTCCGTGGTATATCAGGGTATCGTTAGGGTACTCCATAATTCTCCAGCCAAGTCCATAGTATCCGTTTCGGGGCTGTTCAAACTGGCTAAAATAAGGGTTCTTGATCCGGATGGGTATTATCGGGTTAAAAACAGTATCCAGTACGGATGATGGTATTACGAGACTCTTATTTCCCAGAACCGCTGCAAGCCACTTGGCGAGGTCCTCAATATTGGTATTTAACCCGCCTGCTGAAGCTACATTATAATAACTTGGCCTTACAGTAGTAGGTACAAACCGGCCGTACCTGTAACCATGAGGCATGGCGATGTTATCATTACCGACCATAGAGTCGTAGGAGAGGGAAGAGTACCTCATTTCTAAAGGGTCGAAGATATGCTCGTGCATGAGGCGGGAGAAGGATTTGCCCGAGGAAGACTCTAAAACCACTTCTATGATGCTATAGGCGACATTTTGGTAGCTGTGGATTTCGCCGGGGAGGCGGGAAAGCGGTATTTTGAGTAGTCTGCTGATCATAGTGTCGCGGGGAAGCTCGTCCTCCACAAGGGTGGAATAGGCCTGGTAAGGAAAACCTGCAGTGTGGGAAAGGATATGTCGGATGGTAATGTCATTGGCACTTCCTGATAACGGGTACTTGAGGTAGTTTGCGATAGGATCATCCAGATTAATGAGCGTGTCCTGCGCCATAAGGGCAGCGAGTATAGATGAAAAACCCTTTGAGACAGATGCTATCCGGAACAGGGTTTTGGTATTAACCGAGTCAGTGCCATCGGCAGCTTTAAGGCCGAATGCTTTCTGGTAGATAACAGCCCCTTCCTTAACTATGGCTACAGACGCTCCGGGAGTATTCGTTTGCTCAAATTGCTCAGCAATATATTGATCAAAATCTTTCAGGAACTGCTTGTCCGTTTTACTGACGGTATAGGGGGTTGTTCTGGCAAGATCCGGCTTTCCAAATGGCTTTTTAAAGAAAGGGCTGTTGCCTGATAATGAAAAAAACAACAGGAAACCTATGCCGCAGATGGTTAACAGTATAAATATGTATCTCTTCTTCAAAAAATTGCCTGTTTAAACTTCAAAACTATTATTTTCCATAGAAACGTCCATGGAAAATAATAATTATTGGCAGGCAGGTAATTTTGAAGCTGTCGGTAAGATCAGCTAAACAGATCGGAGCTGAGATACCTGTCTCCACGGTCGCATACGATAAAGACAATGGTACCGCTTTTTATTTCCTGCGCCAGTTGTAATGCAGCGCTCAAAGCCCCGCCACTGCTCATGCCTGCCAGTATACTTTCTTCGTTTGCAAGCCGTTTAGTCATTTCCCTGGCCTGGGTTTCACTAACGTCTATAACACGGTCTACCCGGCTGGGTTCAAAAATTTTCGGCAAAAATTCGGGAGACCACCTTCTGATACCCGGGATACTCGATCCGTCAGTAGGTTGCGTGCCAACAATCTGAACATCAGAATTTTGCTCTTTAAGGTACCTGGACACACCCATTATGGTACCTGTAGTGCCCATGGCAGATACAAAATGGGTTATTTTTCCATCAGTGTCGCGCCATATTTCAGGACCCGTAGTAGCATAGTGCATTCCATAATTGTCTTGATTGGCAAACTGGTTAAGAATAAAATAGCCTTCCTCGGCAGCCATTTTTTCGGCCAGCTCTCTTGAGTATTCAATGGTTTTTGCTGCCGGAGTAAGTATTACTTCTGCGCCGTACGCCCTCATAGCCTGAACTCTTTCCTGAGTAGAGTTGTCCGGCATGATCAGGGTCATGTGCAGTCCCATGGAGTTGGCTATCATGGCCAGGGCAATACCGGTGTTTCCGCTTGTGGCTTCTACCAGTTTGTCTCCTTTGGAAATATCTCCTCTTTTAAGTGCATTGCTGATCATACCATAGGCAGCCCTGTCCTTAACGCTGCCGCCAGGGTTCTGGCCTTCAAGTTTGCCATAGATAGTTACGCCTTCGGGCACGGGTATCCTGCTGATTTTCACCAGAGGCGTATTGCCAATTAAATCAAAA
>NZ_SMLW01000113.1 GCF_009711405.1 Fulvivirga kasyanovii
GTAAAGCCTTTAAGCTCAACCTGGATCGCTCCTGTTGCATCCATGATGCTGATGTCGACTATCCACACTTCATCGTTGGACTTCACGGGTACTACATGGCTGTAGCTGTGTGCGCCCGGAACTTCGTAAACTACCAGGGATTTGATCATTACCGGGATGAAGGGCTCGGGGCTTCCGCTGTCGTCCAGAAGGGCAAAGCGGGTTACCATCGAACCGTCAAGTAAGGCGGGGTGAAGGTAATAGTTACGTTCGTCATCCTCCATCTCAGGGCGCAAACAGAGTTCGCCCAATACTTCGCCGCCTTTGATATAAGCTTTTTCAACGGTCTTCAGTCCCGGACCGTAGACTCCCGGTTTCTTAAGGGTGTACAGCTCTTCTCCGCTTACCTCATAATCGCTTGAGTTCTTAAAGCCTTCAAGGTCAAACCGAGACGGGCGGGGACCGCTTTCGAAGGATATGGCGCCTCCGGCACTCTTCTCCCAAACGGACATGGAACCTGTTCGGTAATGGCTCTCAAATGAAAGGCCTTTGCTACTCTCCTGAAGGGAAACGCGGACGTTGGCATCCTTCCCTGATCCTACGATCACGGCGGACTCAAACAGTACCTTATCTAAGCGCAGTTGGTCTGAGCCTTCCCGATGACGACGGACAGCATCGATGGCCAGGCTGCAATGGGTTACGCCTAACAGTACCTGCTCGCCAAAGGTTACATGGTCCCGAAGGTATGGTTCTCCATGATGATAACTCACTTCATAGCTACCCAATGATGTTGTAGCTGGGGCTGAAGGGGCTGCTTCTCCTACGGCGGGTAGCCAGTAGTGGGCGCCTTCAAAAACATAGCCGGGAAGGGGGACTCGAAGGGG
>NZ_SMLW01000413.1 GCF_009711405.1 Fulvivirga kasyanovii
ACTCGTTTAAACGCTGGGGAATATTCCACCTTAACGCCACTGATGTGAAGTTCGTTTTCTGGTTCAGGGCAGGCACATCACTATCCAACTTTCTGAAAATGTGCTTAACGTCAATGAAAAAATTATGTTTCCACTGGTAAGAAGCTGTGAAGTCTGCAAAAAACAGATCATTGCCAATACCCTGACCAACTTCATTTCCATAGTTCATTTCCCGGGTAGTGTTGCTTTTCAAGATATTACCGCCATAATTCACCCCGGTGCTATCCGTTCCATAGCTGGCAAAGATCAGCTTGCCGGTTAAGCTTAATTTCCCTATTGGCTGATAGCGCGCCAGAGCAACAACTTCTGTAAAATTAGCCCCTAACGGATGCGCCAAAGGCTGCCTGTAGTGTGAGTAACTGTTGTAAACATCACCGTGGGAGTAAGTATAAGGCCTCGACAGGTTACCTTCAAGCTGCATATCCAGATTATTGATACCAAAAGCATCAATATACTCACCTCCCAATTGCACAGAATACTTATTGGCCCACCAGCCATCACCTTCCTTGAGGTTTTCAAGCAGAAACTCATCAAGCACCAACTGACCATAAAATGAAATCTTTCTGGCTGCAAGCCATTTGAAATCCATTCCAAGCAAAACATTATCAGAGCTTCCGTTTTGCTGCTCCACGGCACGATAAAAAATAATGGGGTTCAGGTATTTCAATTCAATGTGCCCGTCACTCAGAGAGTCGGCATTGCTATAAATGACCGATTCAAATACACCTACATTAAGTTTTTTTCCAATGTTTATACCCAGGTGGTGCAATGCCATATACTTTTTCGGATAGCTTCCATTGCCGATAAGCGTATTGCCAGAGGTGAAAATATCAGCGGTCATTTCCGTGAACAGGTTGGTATAGTTGATCTTCCATACCTGGGTTTGCATCTTCAGGAAAAGGAATGCGGGGGCAAAATCTGAAAGTATCATTGACCGGTAACCATTGCCAACCTTAAACTGGTCGTGGCCAAACTGCAGGTTTACATGCTTGGTAGCGGCAAAACTGATATAGCCACGGGCTGTGAAAAAGTCTACGCCATCATCTTTAAAATCTTTCCAGAAACCTTCATGAGGAACTACCTTATTGCCTGAGAAAATATAGTTTCTGGTATATTGGGGGAATATTACCTGGTTCTCTCCGATAAATGAGTAAAATCCCAGCTTGCGATCTATCATGCCCCTCACTTCCACGCCACGCGTATTTATAAAGGTCTTCACGTCACTTTCCGTCTCACGACCTGCCCCTAAATACAATACGGGATTAACATGCAGGTCAAAATCGTCGGTATTAACATGATAAAGGTCTGACTTTACTCTATAAAAGTGCTTAAAAAAAGGTTTACGACTTTCATTGTTCAAACTATCTGCCCATTCCCAGTTATCGTTACTTAGATAATTAATATTAAACTTGTCTGTGGCCGACCATTGCATGTCGCTGCGCTTAAGGCTGTCAGTAAAGGCGGCAATATGCTTCCTCTGGTAAGGCTTCCAGGCGCTGAAGAACCCGGGATAGATCCTGCCGCTTTTTATCTCATACCTGTCTATCAGGTGGTAATAATTGTTGTTGAGGGGAGCATTAACACTTTGGGCAAACAACACTACGGGAGCCAAAGCAAAAAATGTTATAAGGAGATGCTTCATAAAAATATCAGTTAACCTTCAAATGCAACCCGGAAGACCTATAGGACCTCGTTACAGAAAGTATATTTACATCATGTACAAAGGCCTGAATTTATCCTGATTACATAAGAAATTTGAATATCCTGCAAAATAAGGAAAAATAGTGTTTATCTTTGCAGAATAAAGTTTTGAAAAGTTTTGCACTTAAACTTTAAATGGGTAATTTTGTGCCCTCTTTGGGAAGATTGAACAGAAAAGGTACTTATAAAATGAAAAAAGACATACATCCGGAATACAGAGACGTAGTTTTCTATGACACTTCAAGTGAATACAAGTTCATGACGAAGTCTACAATGACTACTGGCGAAACTATCAAATGGGAAGACGGCAACGAATACCCATTGATCAAAGTTGAAGTTAGTTCTGCTTCTCACCCATTCTATACTGGTAAAAAACTATTTGTGGATACTGCCGGTAGAGTTGAGAAATTTAACAAGAAATATAAGAAGAAGTAATTCTGTTATATAACATTTAATTAAAAGTCTTCAGGATAAGCTTATCTTGAAGACTTTTTTATTTTTGTGCTGTGAACTAACCAATACGCAAATCCATATCAATCGGTATGGAACCAGCAAGATCTAAAGGGCTGATATACAATTTCTTTGCAAGATTTGGTTGTTCTATAAGACCATTGAAGGTAAACTGAAATACATGAATATTATTCTTTTTGATGATCTTTTCATCAGACAATCCCTCTTGCCACTTACGTTTACCAGACCGGTAGCAGAAGTCCGTGTGGGCATACTCACCATTTCTGATAAGTGGGACAAGAGACTTGAAGGTAATATTTCCTTTCATACCACTGATTACCTCAGGGAGAAATACCCCTGCCTGGCCGGCAACAACAATATCTGGATAAACGGGGCTCTTTGCCCGAGCCAGGAACTGGTTCAGGCTATTCATTCGCTCCATGCCGAAACCGCTTTGACCAAAGACGGTATGATACTGGCCGCACGCACCAGCTCAACCGAATACGATCACCTGAAAACTTTAAAACAACAGTCATTTGCAGGGCATACAACACTGATAGACCAGCCCTGGAAGATATTCAAGGAAAATGCTGCTCAGCTCAAACTTGACTTTGACCTGATCACACATGATCGTATATCCGAAGATATTATGGATCCCTATACCGTGGTGTATGGCGAGGAGAACCTGTTTGTTGAAGAAGGAGCTACCATCAGGGCAGCGATCATCAATGCGGAAGCAGGCCCTGTTTATATAGGCAAAAATGCTGTAGTCAACGAAGGTGCAATTATCCGGGGCTCTTTGGCGTTATGTGATGGTGCCCAGTTGAGCATGGGCGCCAAAATGCGTGGGGACTCTACGGTTGGCCCCTACTGTAAAGTTGGTGGTGAGGTGAGCAATTCGGTAATATTCGGCTATAGCAATAAAAGCCACGATGGCTTTCTAGGCAACTCTGTCATTGGAGAGTGGTGCAACCTGGGTGCTGACACCAATACATCCAACCTGAAAAATAATTATGCCCAGGTGAAGATCTGGGATTATGGCAAAGGCGGCTTTAAAAACACTGACGAGATGTTTTGCGGGCTGATTATGGGTGATCATTCAAAATGCGGGATTAATACCATGTTCAATACAGGTACTGTAGTGGGGGTATCCGCCAATATTTTCGGTTCCGGATTTCCGAGAAATTTCATTCCATCTTTTTCATGGGGCGGAGCCAATGGCTTCATCACCTACAAACTTGACAAAGCCAATGAAGTTATAGATATGGTTATGCAAAGGCGCGGAATGATATATGACAGCTCGGAACAGGAGATAATTAAAAATATTTTCGAATTAACCGCCGAATTCCGGTATTGGGAGAAACAATAGAACTATGCGATTTGCTGATATTAAGGGACTGGAAGAAGTAAAAGAGCGGTTGATCAATGCGGTAAACCATGGACAGGTAGCACATGCCCAGTTATTTTTAGGCAAACCGGGCAGCCCTAACCTACCTATGGCACTGGCTTACGCCACTTACCTCAACTGCACCAATAAGAGTGAGGATGATTCGTGCGGTGAGTGCCCTTCCTGCTCCAAAAACACCAAGTTCATCCATCCGGATATGCATTTTGTAATGCCGGTAAGTGCCACAAAAAATGTAACCGGGAAGGATGTTGTAAGTACCAGCTTCCTGAAAGAATGGAGGACTTTCCTTACGGGTTCACCCTTCAGCAACCTTGATGGCTGGACCAGCCAGTTTGGCGGTGAAGACAAGCAAGTGAACATCTCCAAAGAAGAAAGTCGCCAGATCGTGAAAAATTTATCATTAAAAGCCTTTGAAGGAGCATACAAGGTCATGATCATCTGGTTGCCGGAGTATATGCACCCTTCTGCAGCCAACGGTATATTAAAAATACTTGAGGAGCCACCGGAGCAGACTATATTCCTGCTGGTTTCCAACGATTCGGAAAAGCTGCTGACCACCATACTTTCGCGTACTCAGATAGTAACCATTCCCAAACTGGCTGATCAGGATTTAGCAGCCACACTGGTCGAGCAGCATAATGTAGACCCGCAAAAAGCGGCCGAACTGGCCCATTTGGCTGATGGTGACCTCAACCAGGCTATTAAGCTCATCAGCAATATAGAAGACAACAGCCATCAGCTATTTACTGAATGGATGCGCGACTGCTTCAAAAAGGATTACACCCAACTGGTCAACCGGAGCGACCAGTTTCACGGCATGAACAAAGTGGCCCAAAAGAGCCTTTTTGTATATGCCCTGAACATGTTACGCGAATCTTTGGTTTACCAGGCTGCACCACAGCTCAAAAGAGCCAGTGGTACCATTGAGAGCTTTGTAGAGAATTTCAGCAAAGTGATGGATGGTGACAAAGTGAGCAGAATTTCTTCATTGATCAATGAAGCACATTATCATTTGGAGCGGAATGCCAGCCCCAAAATGGTATTTTTAGATCTTTCATTACATATCGCCAGAATCATCAAATAATATGGAAAAAATCAGAATAGGGACGAGAGGAAGCAAGCTGGCCTTATGGCAGGCAGAACATGTGGCAGCTTTGCTCAAGAAAGGAGGAATTGAATCTGAGATTATCACCATCGAAACAAAAGGTGATAAAATACTGGATGTTTCGATTTCCAAAATAGGTAGTAAAGGTGTGTTTACCGAAGAGATCGAGGATCAGCTTCAATTAGGCAACATCGATATTGCCGTACACAGTGCAAAAGATATGCAATCGGAACTGCCTAAGGGTTTTGAGCTGATCGCATTTACAGAACGGGAAGTGGTGAACGATGTATTGGTAGGGATGGACCTCTGCCTTTCCCTGGACAAGGAAAATATAGTTGTAGGCACCTCTTCTACCCGGAGAGTAGCTTTGCTAAAACATTTCTACCCTCATGTCAAAACGGTTTCCGTACGGGGCAATCTTCAAACCAGGATGGCTAAAATGAAGGACGGCGCATGTGATGCCCTGCTTCTGGCCTATGCCGGCGTTCATCGCATGGGTTATGACGACATGATCATTTCAAAGCTTCCCCTAGATAAATTCATCCCGGCTGTCGGACAGGGAAGTGTGGCTGTGGAATGCTCCACAACACTCAGCGAGGAAAAAAGGCAAGCCATCCGCCAGTATGTAAACCATGAGAATACGGAAAAAAGGCTACGCTGTGAGAGAGGATTCCTGAAAACCTTGCACGGCGGCTGTAGCATCCCTGTTTTTGCCCTTGCTGACCTACAGGAAGATACCCTTACCATAAAAGGTGGTATTGTAGACCTGGAAGGAACAAAAATAATCCGCAAAAGGATTATGGGACCTGCTGAAAATGCAGAGACCATTGGACAGGAACTGGCAGAAGAGGTACTTAAGGCCGGAGGTGATAAAATTTTAGAAGATATTAAAGAAAAGTTAAATCAAGAACAAACTCATGAGAGCAAGTAATTTCTTATTTATGCTGTTGCTGGCCGGTGCTATGCTTTTTACTGCCTGCGCTTCAGAAAAAGAATACCTGGTAACTATTAAAACAGAGTATGGCGACATGCATGCCATCCTTTATGATGAAACTCCACAGCATAAAGAAAACTTTATAAAACTGGCTAAAGAGGGCTTTTATGATAGTCTATTGTTCCACAGGGTTATTGAAGATTTTATGATCCAGACCGGTGACCCTGATTCAAAGGATGCCAAAGCGGGAAGGCCCTTAGGCTCAGGTGGCCCGGGATACCAGATACCTGCCGAGTTTGACAAAGACTTATTCCATGTTAAAGGAGCATTATCAGCAGCGAGAACAAATAACCCTGAGAAGAAATCAAGCGGTAGTCAGTTTTACATTGTTCAGGGTAAGAAGTGGACTGAAAAAGAACTCACAACCGATATGAACAAATGTGGCGCTGCTGCCAGACAGTTGATGGAGAGAGGAGATCAGGATTCTGTAAAGCAGATGCTGATTAACATTTACCAGACAGAAGGTCCTGAAGCTTATGGTAATAAGCTAATCGAAATGAGGGACTATATCTCTGACGTAATGCAGGTTGATCTAACCAAAGAAATTGCTCCCGAAAGACTGAAAGCGTACACTACCATAGGTGGGGCTCCGCACCTGGATGATGAGTACACCGTATTCGGTAAAGTGATTGACGGGCTTGAGGTCATCGACAAAATAGCCGCCCAACCTACTGATCAGCGTGACCGGCCTAAGTCTGACATAAGAATGATGGTGGAAGTGGAAGAAATGCCTAAGAAGAAGATAACCAAACTCTACGGTTACGAATTTCCTAAAGAAGAAAAGTAATGAAAATACTGATAACAGGCTCGAATGGCCTTCTGGGCCAAAAACTTGTAAAACTAATGTCTTCGGAAGCGGACATTGAAGTCATTGCCACGGCAAGGAACAGTGACAGACTTCCTGAAAACTATGCCGACTACGAGTTCCATCCTCTCGATATTACCGATGAAGCTGCGGTTTTGGATGTAGTGACTCAATACAAACCGGATGCGATCATCAACACTGCGGCCATGACCAATGTGGATCAATGCGAGAGCGAAAAAGAAGGTTGTATTGACCTCAATGTCAATGCTGTCAAGTATCTGATCAAAGCCTGTGAAGCCACAGGGGCACATCTTGTGCATTGCTCCACAGATTTTATTTTTGATGGTACCCACGGCCCATTGGATGAAAACGAAAAACCCAACCCGGTTAACTTTTATGGAGAAAGCAAACTGGAGGCTGAAAACCTGGTGATGAACAGCAATATTTCCTGGGCCATTGCCAGAACAGTACTCGTATATGGCATTGCCAATGACATGAGCCGCTCCAACATCATATTATGGGTGAAGAACAGTCTGGAAAATGGCAAGGAAATTAACGTGGTGGATGACCAGTGGCGCACTCCAACACTGGCTGAGGACCTGGCAATGGGCTGTTACCTGCTCGCTAAAAAGAAAGCCAAAGGCATCTACAACATTAGCGGCAAGGATATGCTGACACCTTATGACATGGCCATCAAAACGGCTGACTTCTTTAAGCTGGACAAAACGCTGATCCATAAAACGGATGGATCAAAATTCACACAACCCGCCAAGAGGCCTCCCAAAACCGGCTTTATCATTGACAAAGCCCGTAAAGACCTTGGCTATGAACCTCATTCTTTTGAAGAGGGGTTGAAGGTGTTGAATGATCAAATGCAACTAGCATAAACTGCAGCTATGAAGATGGGCAAACGATTAAAAAAACTCATCTTCATAGCTTTATTCCTATACATATTCCTCATCATGGCTGCATTTTTATCCCAGGAGAAACTGATATTCCACCCGGAAAAGCTCCCGGAAAACTTCCGGTTCGATCTCTCGGAAGGTGCAGAAGAGGTTTTTCTCAATACCGCAGACAAAGAAAAAATCAATGCTTTGTTCTTTCCCGGAGCAAAAAGTGAAGTGATTCTGTACTTCCATGGCAATGCGGGCAGCCTGGCCGGGTGGCAGCAGATAGCCGATGATTTTACAGATAAAGGCTATAGCTTCTTAATCATTGATTATCGAGGTTACGGAAAGAGCTCCGGTGAAATAACAGAAAAGGGCTTATACCTGGATGCAGAAGCTGCATATCAATTTTTGACGGAAACCAAAGGTTTTTTGTCTGGTGATATTATCATTTACGGCCGCTCTATCGGTAGTGGCATTGCTACTGAATTGGCCAGCCGACATCAAACGAAAGGACTGGTGCTGGAATCTCCTTTTTCAAGTTTGAAAAAACTGGCCAATCAAAAGATGCCATTCCTTTTCCCTTCGCTGTTCCTTCAATTTCATTTTGACAATATCAACAAGCTCGATTCCATCAGTTGCCCCATACTGCTGATCCATGGCGATGATGATACGTTAATCCCTGTTTCTCATGCCCGAAACCTTTATCAGGCGCATTCAGGAAAAAAGAAACTTGTGATTATTCCGCAGGGCACACATAATAACCTTAGTTTATTTGAGCAATATCATGAGACATTGAACTACAGCCGCGAATTCTTTTTATCTAAAAAAGAATGATTTAAATATTACAGTATATTTTTTAATCTTTACCTAAACCATCCACCATTATGAAAAAAATCGACCTGGTTTCGGGAAGGCTGTTCCCGTGGTATTTTCAACTGGCCGGTGGGCTTGTGCTGATAACGGGCATTGCCTATTTTCAAAGTCACCTTCTACTCTCTTTAGCACTGTTTTTAATAAGTATCTTGGTTTTTACCGGATACTCAGGTATTGAAATAGACCCTCAAGCGAAGACTTACAGACCTTATTATTCATTTTTATTCCTAAAAACCGGAAAACGCACCAGGTATGCAGGTATTGATCGGATCTACATTAATGCCAACCAGGTAAGCCAGCGCGTGTTTACTGCGCACACCAATAGCTCTACAACATTTAAAAACGTAGATTTTGATGCTTATATCAAATTCAACAATGGTGTGAAGGAATACATTATGACAAAAAGGGATAAAAATGCCCTTATCAACAAGCTTAAAAGTGTTGCCGAAGCTTTAGACACCCCTTTGGTGGATAATTCATAGCCAGAGCGTCTACATCATACTGCCATCCAGCGTGTCCGTTTCCACCGGTCTTTTTTTAGCTATTTTACGCGCTTCAAATATGCCCCTCACCAGATAAATAATGATTATACCCTTAATCAACCATCCTTGATAGAGTGTATTGATATCAATAAGGGCGCTAAGTCCTATATTTAAAAGATAAAGCAATAAACCCAGGATAACAGCAGTTTGCGGACTGGATTTTGTCCAAAGAGCAAGCAAGATGTAAATAACTCCTATGGCAGAGTAAAATATCAGTGATACTATATCGTCAGCCATCACTCCCATGCCATAAAGGACAGCATATAGGAAGAATAGACCGGCTAAAACAAATAAGGTGTTTCGCGAAGCTTTTACATGTTTCTCTGCGGTTTCTGTACGGCTTCGCATCAGAATCTCTCGGGCGATTGCTTTGGCATTCTGGTCTTCGGTGGTACCACCTGTAGAATCTTTGTATTGTGGATTTTCCATATTCGGGTGTAATTAAAAACTTCTAACATACTAAATAATCGGTTTTAGTTTAAATGTTTTCTACTTTT
>NZ_SMLW01000441.1 GCF_009711405.1 Fulvivirga kasyanovii
TAACTGCCTGCAATAGTGAAAAATAGTAATGCTGAACGATGTTGTGCCATTGAAAATACTACCTCATCAAGGTTACATTTCGCGAAAAATATTACATGAAAAATTGATACTATTTTTCGGTAGTGCATATTATTTTCTCTTATCTGTGTTTCGACGCTTTTTTTCTGTTTTTTTATTTAGTAAGAAAGCTACTCTCATCTGTGTATGAAATCAGGAATGGTTCTCACGGTTTCATTGAAAATATATCCCTCCAGCCCTAAGGCGCAGAGTGTTTACATCATGAATAATTTGCCAGTTTAATCCAAGGTCTTTTAATAATTCTATTCCTCTCCTTCACTGTAGCTCCCATATAATATGGAGATTGGGAAGTCATTGCCATGGACAAAGCCCGTTGGGTATTGGGCTTGGCCGCCGTACTCATCACTTAATTCGGGGACGCGTTCTTCCATATATATCTTAAGCTCATTAACGGTGATTTTATCATCGCCCGAATCAGCTTTTCCATCAAGTCCCTCCAGTAGGGCATAGGTGAATACCCCATGCTGCAGTACCTCAAATTCAGAGGCAAATTGCTGTGTGCCGCTGGATGCTATCATTACCACACCCGATGATCTTGCCAGTTGAACAATGGCCTTTTCTTCAGATGCTGCAGCCCTTACATTTATTGATTTTACTGCGCCCCCGGAATGGCAGGCATCCATCAAAATCAGTTGTTTTTGGGACTTAACCTGTGAGAGATAGTTTTTGAGGTCCGTGGCAGAGATCCCTTTTTCCTGTAGCTGTGCCGGATCACCATATAGTTTGGTGATGTCAGTAGGCACCAGGTAATATTCGTTGTCATTGTCCATGTCGAGTGTGCCATGGCCGGCATAATAAAATACAAATACATCCTCGGGCTGTGCCTGGGAAATGATTGATTCAAAGCCTTTGATTATATTTTCCTTTGTAGCTTCTGTGTCATAGATCTCTGTCTTGCGGATAGACTTGAACATTTTGCTGCTATTCTCAATGATTTTTTTGGTGAACGCTTTGGCGTCAGGGTGGGCATAGTTGAGGTTGTAGGCTGCATTCTTATACTTGTTGATGCCTACAGACAGAATATATAAACTGGATGTTGCGATTATTTCTCCGTTGTATTCGACCTTTAGATAATCAGGACGCGACTCGATCTTCTGAAAATTTTTAACAATCACTTTAAAGTCATTGCGCCCATTTACCAGGTCTACTTTGTATTTTTTGGTTACCCGTTGCCCTTCTCCAATAGATTTAAGCTGGTCATCTATAATGATGAGCTTTTCATTTTGGTAGATGTTAACCTCTTTTATACCACCACCTCCATCGTAAATTTCAACTTCAAGCTCCAGGGACTTACTTTGTGTTAGGTATTTGCCATCTTCATAGTCGAGTTGCTTTTCCTTACCCAGTGTAAGCGCGTTGGTATTAAAAAATGCCGCAGATGGTCTGTTAAGTTTGGTTAAGTCAAATATCCGTTCTCCTTCTTCGCGCAGTATCTCCACGACCCGTTTGCCTTGTTTAATACTTTTGTTCAGGGTTTCTGGCCTGTAAAGTATATCAAAATATTGCTCCGCAGTATAAAAATCGGCTAACTGATGGATGCCCTGGTTAATATGCCATCCAAAATATTGTGCCCTTGAAGAGCTACAGGTGAAGTAGCCTTCTGGTGTCCAGCATATCCATTCCCCATCATCCGAAACAAAAAAGTGTGCAAACGGATTGACTGTTTCACCCAAAGTGCCATATATATCTTCGATATCCTTCCAGGTTTTGTCGCCATTGTTTTTCAGGTAACTAATGACATCTTTCCAGGCTTTTGATGATGACAGGTGTGTTAGCGAATCCACTTCAAGGGTTGAAAAATACTCGCCCCAAACCGGATCGGTAAAGACTTCCCTCATGCTGGGTGCCTCCCCTTTTTCGGTCAGGCTCCAAAGTTTTATGGTCTGGTCTTCACTTCCGGAAGCCATATACCGGCCATCACGGCTTACCGTAACAGATCTGACACCTCCGGTATGGCCAAGAAATTCCTTAATCATCTGACCTTCCCGGCCATACATCTTTAAAGAAAAATCACTCCCCACTATTATATTTCCCTCAGGAGTAACCTGGAAATCAAGGATACGGCCATCTTCATATTCATTATTCTGGATCATGCCGCCGCGGCTGATCTCGAGAGTGTAGGCAGTGGTTTGCTTGATGTCTTTATTGGCATCCACTAAAAAGCTCCCCGCGGGTTTGTCCGGACTACTCTTTAGAGTGAATGAATTGAAATCGAAGGCAAATGGATAAGTAGATTTACCCGTATTTTTTGGCTGATCCCGGGAAATAAATATTTCCATACCGCTGCCAAAGGAAAGATCCCAGATGGTGCTGCCCTTTCCCTTAATGGTTTGTTGTGTGCGTCCATTTATCGGGTTCCATATCTGGATGATGTTATTGTTTCCTCCGGCGGATGCTACAAGGTAATTGCCACTGGCAGAAGCAGGAGAAAAATCTGCACTGAAAACGGTATTGTCATGACCATGGAACTCACTCCATCTATTTCCTTCCGGCACGGAGTAGCTGGCTCCCCGACCTGAAGCATCCAGCACAACCAGGATTTTGGAGTCATGGGAAAATGTAATGGCGTTGATTATGTTACTAAACCCTTCAAATTCTTTAACAAAAGAACCATCAGCTTTCCATAATATCAGTTCGTTTTCAAGGCTACAGGAGGCCATGTAGCTGCCATCGGGGGACACGCTTATTTTGTTAACTATACCTTTATGTTTCTTTAACTCCTGCAGTGGAAACTTCTTTACCCCACTATCAAGGCCTTTCAGGTTGTATAACAGTACATTTTTATTATCAGAAGCTACTGCAAGAGACTGTGTTTTATTGTTGAATGATAGCCCGGTAACTCTTTTACCTACTTCAATGGTTGTTACTGTTCTCAAGCGTTCTGTGTTATCGACTTTCCATACCCTTATGGTTCCATCATCACTTCCACTGGCCAGATATTTGCCATCCCCGGTAAAATCAAGGCTGTTGATTACATTGGTATGTCCTATAGCCGTCGCAATCTGTTTGCCTTTTTCAAGGTCGATGATAATGATGTAATTTTCTTTTTCAGTATTGACAGGGTATCCGCCTACAGCGAGCGTTTTACCATCAGGAGAAATTGCTGAGGCATACAGCATGCCTTCGGGGCCGTTACCAATTTCACTTTCGAATTTGTTGATCAGTTCAGCGGTTTTTGAATTCCAAACCCTGATAGTTTTATCTTCAGATACTGAAATTATTTTTTCACCATCCGGGGAAAATAAGATGTTGTATATTTTTCCAGAATGACCCTGGGTATTAATGACTATTCGTGGGACGCCCGTTTGAGCAATAGCTTCAGCTATGGTAATGGTAAGTATAGCCGTCAGCAAGAATATTTGTCTGACAAGTACATTCATAATTGTGTAATTTAATGCATGGGCTGGGCCAGCCTAACAAGTAAAAGTAGTTAAATTTTAGTACTTTAAAAAGGTGAAAAACAACCCTAAAACCATACCTCAGGCATGACATCAGCAAGATCCCGACTGCTTAGTATCTTATTTTGGTCAGTAATATCTGCAGCTTTCATAGGACCGGGTACCTTGACTACAGCAGCGTCTGCCGGTGCATCCTACAATTATCAATTGATCTGGACACTCGTTTTCGCTACTCTGGCCTGTATTGTGCTCCAGGAAATGGCTGCCAGGATTACCATTGCTTCAGGAAAGGAAATAGGACAAACCTTGAAGCAGTTGGGCGGCCGCTCATTATGGCTGATCTATTTTATAACTTTTGGGGTAATATTAGGGTGTGCTGCCTATGAGGCCGGTAATATACTTGGTGCCATAGAAGGTATAAACCTTGTATTTGAGATAAACAAACAGCTTTTGACGCTGCTGATCGGTATAGTTTGCGGATTACTGCTCTGGTGGGGTACGGTTAAGACAATCGCTAATATTTTGGGAATAGTCGTAGCTGTCATGGGTATAGCATTTATATACGTAGCCATGAAGGTGGAGATGGATAGTATGGAGGTGGCCACAGGGCTTGTCCCTTATATTCCTGATGGCTCGGAGTGGTTGGTTTTGGGTTTAATAGGAACCACCATTGTGCCTTACAATCTATTTTTGGGATCTGGGTTAAGTAAGGGGCAAAGCATAACCGATATGCGGTTTGGGCTCACTATTTCTGTCATTCTTGGAGGCCTGGTATCTATAGCTATACTTATCGCCGGAGCGCAGATTGACAACGGGCTATCGTTTCACAACCTGGCGGTGGTTATGGGAGAGAAGCTGGGTTCCTGGGCTAAAATCATGCTGGCCTTTGGGCTTTTTGCTGCTGGTTTTACTTCTTCCATTACAGCACCCTTGGCAGCAGGGGTACTGGCAAAGAGCGTTGCTGCCGAAAGAGGTCACAGGGTTTATAAATGGGTGTGGATTGGTGTGCTAATCACCGGGCTTGGCTTTGGCTTGGCTGAAGTAAAACCTATACCGATTATCATCGCTGCTCAGGCGATGAATGGTATGATCTTGCCTGTTGTCGCCTTGCTGTTAATCATTCAGTCCAACAATGCACAACTGATGAAAAACCATATAAACGGCATGGGGCTAAATGTTTTGGCACTGACCATACTGGACTTTGTGCTGATCATTGGAATTAACAATGTTTTTAAAGCAACCTACAGTGCTATGGGTGCAGAGTTGTCAAATGATTTATCCCGGTTAGTGATTATGCAGTTGATCGCTTTACCTGTGATGCTTTTTACCATAATGAAGGTTGTAAAGCTTAGGAAATCTTAAAGCTTATTGACGCGAACATTTTCCAGTTCAACGCGGGACAATTCTTCAAGCTGGCCGGCTTTAAATGCCTCTCCCATTTTCTCCAGCTCTGTTTGTAAGTTTGAGTTTGGTTTGTAGTTTATATAATCCACAAACCTGATGCCTTCCACTATTCTTTCATTATAAGCTTCCCTGAAGCGGAAGCCGCCTCCATCGGTATAGTACTGGTAAGCCAGATAATCTATCTTATGATTCGACTTGTTGATCCAGTAGATAAATATGTCCTCAAAGTCCTTTCCTCCGCCATTTTCATCAAAGGTAACCTTAATCTTGTGGTAGTCATTTTCTTTGATCTTTTCAGAGCCTAAGTATGTTTTATTGACCGCAGCGTCATTCAGGCCTTTGGGGAGGAGGGCAAAATATATCACTGAGTTGACAGAGTTAGAATATTTGACAGCCATGGAATCTGGAATATCTGCTTTTTCACCATTTATCTCTCTGTAGAAACCATCATTGCTAAGTACATCCCTGTAAAGGTTTGATGAGTCTTTGAACAAGCGCACATATTCATACTTGCCATCCTTCATTTTTGCGCCATACTCTTTATCCCGGAAAGTAAACTCTATTTCAACACTATTGAAATTATCCCCGCCTGCCAGTTCAATAGTTTTATCAACAAGGAGGTTGGCATCCTCAGTTTTTGTAGAACAGTTTATTAGAAGCAGGCCAGCGGCAAGAATGATCAGGTTTTTCATGAGTGTAAAGGTCTATATCAGTTTAGCATGTGTATTGATGTATCTTTCGGGCAATTCTCCTTTGGTGGCTGCCTGATAATCAGAATACGAACATGGAATGATACAGTTGCGTGCATACTTTTCTTTTCCGTGCGGGTACGGTACTTCCATCCACCATTTTTCACTCAGTTTACTTTTGTAAAAGCTAAGCGTTTCGGGCTCCGAAGGCATGGATACTACAAATTTCAGGTAGTCATTATTCTTGAAATTCTGATCATTTTTACGATGATAATATCCTTCTATAAAGTACCAGATCATGGTGGCCACCACTGAGGCAGTTTTTTTCAGGTCATCGTCATGTTCAGGATTGTATTCGTAAAAACCGGCGGAGCTGAGCTTTTCATTTAAACCGGCATACCAGCAAATCTGGCAGGCTTCTTCACCAGTAAGTCCAAATGGCTGAGCATTGGCGGTACCTGGCGCATCGCTTGATTTGATGGAAGTTATATCAAAGGATAGCATATCGGCATTGCGTATGATTGGCTCCATTTCCTTAATATTTGATCTCAAATGGCCGATCCGGTAAGCTTCAAAATAGAGCTTTTCCAAAATATTGATGGCATTCTGATCAATAAGATAGCTTTGATAGGCCAGATGGCTGTAATTAAAAAGGTAGTTGGGCTCGTGCAGCAGTATTTTATGAATGTGCTGCAGGTGAGGTGGCTGACTTACTCCTTCTTCCATATCCAGAAAAGCATCTACATTTAGCAGGCTGATCAGTTTATCCATACCTTCATATGCCTGGAACTGACCATAATCAAGGTCGTGGGAGCCACCAATGATAAGAGGAAGTACATTGTTTTCTATTAAAATCTGACAGACCTCTTTAATGCGACCATAGGTTTCGTCCAGGTCTACACCGTTACGAAGTGTGCCCATGTCAATGATCTTGTAAGGACCATATCCTTTTTTCAGGTTGTATAGTTTTTTCCTTATTTCCAGGGCTGCTGTAGCGGTGCCTTTGTTGATTACAGTGCCGCGCTCTTCATTTATTCCAATTATTGCTATGTCAGCATCCCTGTAATCGGGCATGCGCTCAGTATTGACCTTTATGTTTTTATAAAAGCTATTGGAAGATCTGATATGAGAAAAATGCTCTTCGTCAAGAGGGGAAAAAAATATTTTAAGGTCCATAGTGTCGGTATATTTTAAATAAAAATACGCTTTTGCTACTATAATAAAAAAGTGCTGTTAAGATTTTGGAATCATGTAATTGTGTGCATATGATATAAAAAAAGCCCCAAAGAGAATCTTTAGGGCTTTTACATATTTTATAATCGGTTTAGCCTCCGAAGTCGTCAAATCTGATGTTTTCTGGTGGTATTCCCATCTCATCCAACATCTTCAATACTGCTGCGTTCATCAAAGGAGGTCCGCATAGGTAGTATTCCACTTCTTCTGGTTCAGGATGGTCTTTCAGATAATTATCGTAAAGAGCCTGGTGTATGAAACCAAGGTAGCCGTCCGCATCCCTATCGTCTAGAGTTTTCTTTACTTTCCAGTTATCAGTGTCCAAAGGCTCAGAAAGTGCTATGTTGAACTGGAAGTTTGGAAACTCATCTTCAATCTTTCTAAAGTGATTGGTGTAGAAAAGCTCTTTTTTAGAACGTCCACCATACCAGTAAGAAACTTTTCTGTCAGTTTTCATAGTATGGAAAAGGTGGAAGATCTGAGCTCTCAGAGGAGCCATACCGGCACCACCACCGATGTAGATCATTTCACGATCTGTATAGTTAATGGCAAATTCACCGTAAGGTCCTGAGATAGTAACTTTGTCTCCCGGCTTTCTTGAGAATACGTATGAAGAGCAAATACCAGGATTAACATCCATGAATTTACCTGCATCTCTGTCCCATGGTGGAGTTGCAATCCTGATGTTCAGCATTACAATGTTTCCTTCCGCAGGGTGGTTGGCCATGGAATAAGCCCTGAAAATCTCCTCGTCATTTTTCATCACGAGATCCCACATTTTGAAGTTATCCCAGTCCTTTTGGAAAACGTCGTTAGGGTGTCCGAGTTCAGGCTTGGGAGTGATGTCCATTTCAGAGAATTTCACTTCGATCACAGGTACGTCTATCTGTACGTATCCGCCTGCTTCAAATTCCAAAGTTTCGCCTTCAGGAAGTTTCATAACGAATTCCTTGATAAAGGTAGAAACGTTATAATTGGATACCACTTCGCAATCCCACTTCTTGATACCGAAGATCTCTTCTGGTATCCTGATCTGCATATCTTGTTTTACTTTTACCTGACAAGACAGCCTTACGTTTTCTTTTTGCTCAGATCTGCTCAGGTGGCCAACTTCGGTTGGTAAAACGTCCCCGCCGCCATCTTCTACTACACACTTGCACATGGCGCAGGTACCACCACCACCACAGGCAGAAGGCAAAAATATCTTCTGAGCTGATAACGTGGAAAGTAGAGTTGAACCGGCCGTGGTTACAATAGGGTTATCTGTATCACCATTGATGGTAATTTTAACAGGTCCTGACTGCACCAGCTTCGACTGTGCAAAAAGCAATATGAAAACCAGTATGAGGATGATTATTGTAAATGCTACAATAGATGTTAGAATAACTGTACTCATTGAAATTGAATAGTTTCTTCAATAAAATTTTGACCCTTGAAAAGGGACTACAAATATATTTAGGAAATGTTTAAAACTATAATCTATGCTATTAAATTTTGGTTCAATTTAATGTGGATTAAATTGCTTTATTTATCAGAGAATCATCAGTTGAGACCCATTAAAGAAGGTTTTGAAACAAGCTGGAAGTACAGGATGGGTTTATACCATAATTCTTTCTTATACTTTTTTCGGAAGAAGTCGAAATGACCAAGTTTTTTTGTGTTGATATCAGCGGCTTTTATGTGATAGTGTTTAATTGTGTCTGTTTATGATTTGTCTATATATAAGCGGTTACTCCATACAGGAGGAAATTGCCTTAATGAATTCGGATTTTTTTAAGTATCTAGGTAATTGATGATTATATAAAATCTTGATAGCTTTTATATCGATTTCACTGTAGGACGTAACGGTTCTATTTCTGGTATTGTTGAAGATGCTATTATTATAGCGATCACTATCTCGAAACAAGCCTAAAGATTGTGTTACTTCTTCTCGAATGACATGAGCTCTTAAATCTGGGGATAATTTAGAGTCAGATATAATAATTTCGCTTTCTTTAATACGGCCAAGATCTGTCCTTGATTTTCCCTCAGATCCATAATAGGTAACCTCAAATTCGAAATCACCGTCAACGACCTTGCTTTTTCTGCCATTGTGGATAAACTTTATTTCTGTATTAAAATTTTGTTCTTTGGCAACAATATAAATTTTGATAGGCTCAATAATCTCATTGAGTTCATTTACAACTTGGTTAAGAGCTTTAATGTCTGATTGACTTGGTGATCCACTTATTTTGATCTTTACATCTTCATACCATCTGGCACTGCGGGCATCACTGTTATCTTTAAGCTGTTCAACCATATTATCAGAGGTAAACTCTGTGCCAAAAGCAATTTCCGCAAAATATGTCAGTTCTTCTTTTGAATAGGAGCTACAGAGCCTTTCTCCATATCTCTTCTCATTTTGAGAAGAACATGAGTTGAGAAATAATACTAAAAAAAAACTGACATATTTGAGTTTACTCATGGTACCAAGCAAGCATCTCCCGTTCCCATATCTACAATTACTTCAGTATAATGTTCACCGTACACTGGAGGCTTTTCATCTCCTATGCATGCTCCCAGGGCACTAACAATCTCTATTGTTAGTACTACAGGAGTATGCCCTCCTTGTACAGTTAACGCTTTTTCTGATTCCATTGAAGTTACAAAGCTTTCTAGCTTCAATTCTTCTAGTTTTAGTTTTTTACTCATTCTAATTTAAATAATAATAAAGGTATATAATTAGAATCTAAAGCTATAGATTTAATTTATGGAACGCAATTATTTAAACGATATTTTGATTAATTATACCGAAGAGTACATTGATAAGATCAGTATAGATATAAATTCCGGCGTATACCTTAAGAATACCAGATTTAAAGCTTTTGATATCTATAGTGGAACTAGTGGTTGTGGACTATTTCTCATTAACCTTTCAGAGCATTTGAAGGAAGCTAAATACCTAGCCTTGGCCGAAGATGTTGCACATTGGATGATCAACCATAATGATATTTCAAAAGAAGTTTCCAATTCATCCTTTTACAGTGGCTATACTGGGATTTCATTTTTCTATTTAAAGCTTTACAAAGCAACCAATAAAATGCTTTATAAAAAGGAAGCCATCTCTTTACTAAAAAACAACAACATACTTAAGGTTAATAATTTTGATTTAATGAGCGGTTTGACAGGTACTATTTTGGGTATTTTGCATTGCTACAATTTGCTTCATGAACTGTTTTTGTTAAAAAGGATCAATTCAGCCATAGAAAAATTGGTGAAAGAGGTTAAGGTCAGCAACTACGGATGCTACTGGGACGAAGCAAATATGAACATTCTTCCGTTATGTGGCCTGGCCCATGGAGTATCTGGAGTAGCTTTTGTGCTTACTGAGTTAGCAAATTATTTCAATAATCCATCTTTTCTTTTTCTGGCGTTTGAGGGTAGACAATATGAAAATTCATATTATGATAAGTCGTTAGCAAACTGGCCCGATTTCAGGTCTCAATTCAGGGGTAATCCGAATACTGACATTAGCAGGTATGCACTTGGAGACAAAGCCCATTTTGAACAAAGACCACCAATGACAGCATGGTGCCATGGAGCTCCAGGTATCGGCATTTCCAGACTCAATATGTATAACATGGTTGCTAATATCAATCTTAAGAACGAGTTATATAACATTGCTTCCAAAATAGAAAATAGCTTGAAAGAGAACTTAATGCATATGA
>NZ_SMLW01000517.1 GCF_009711405.1 Fulvivirga kasyanovii
AAAAAAAATCGAAACGGCTTAGAACTATTTAGAATAATTCCATCATTCACTTTTTATACCACTTCAGATTTTCTTTTTAACTTTGCACCTTGATCGCCAAAAATGGTTAAACGTTAATTAAATCATGGCCAAACCTGCCCCAGCCAAAACCTTTTTTCTCTTCCTTTTCTTATTTATATTCTCACTCCCCTCCACCGCCCAGGACAGCGCCCGACACTTCTTTAACAAAGGGTATTATAATATATCCGTTAACAGAGAAGCCGCAATTGACTATTTAACGAAATGTATTGAAATAGATTCTCTTTACACCGAAGCTTTTTTTCACCGGGGCATATGTTATTTTAAAGGCAGCCGCTATGAGCAGGCCCTGAACGATTTTGACCGTGCCTTTGAACTAAACCCAGGTCTCTCCATTATCTGGATGTACCGTGGATTCACCTATAGGAACATGGGAAAAACTGATGAGGCCCTCAATAGCTTCTCACGTTATATAACCCAAAACCCGACGGATACTACAGCCTACTCCTATATATTAAGGGGTAAGATGAAATACGAGCTTGGAGACTTTACCGGTGCCGTTGAAGATTATGATATGGCACTCAAGCTTAAGCCATTGGAAGAAAAATACCAATACTACCGTTTTGTAGCATTGTACGACAATGAGATGTACCGCAAGGCCCTTAGTGCAGCCGACCGGTTGACGAAGATCAATCCTGATTTTTACGGATATTATTTCTACAAGGGCAATATATACTCCAAAATGGGCAAGCCGGATTCTGCCATCTATATGTACAATATATCCATTATTAAGAATTACCAGAATGCCGATGGCTACTTTTACCGGGCACAGGCTTACCAGCAAAAAGGTGACCTGAACAAAGCACTGGAGGATTATAATACTGCTATTGAACTCAATCCGGATGATGGCTCGTACTATTCAAAAAGAGGAAACTGCAGGCTTGAAAAAAGTGATAAAACAGGTGCCTGCAAAGACTGGGAGGAAGCCGGGACCCTCGGATACTATGAGGACTTCGATAAAGTTAAAAAAGTGTGTGAGTAAAGATTTGAATTTGCCTGTTTAAATTATCAACTTGCCAACTTAAACAGTTTATAGCATGGACAATAGAAAATTTTTACCAATCATTATAATCATCGTAATTGCGGCCGTAGTAATTATAGCCCTTTCATCCAGTATATTTTATACTATTGATGCCGGGGAAAGGGCCGTAATATTTTACAAGTTCGGCGGCGGGCTTGACAAAGAGAATGTACTCACCCCGGGCTTTGGTATGAAAGCTCCCTGGAACGACCTATACGTTTATGAGGTGAGGGAAAAGTCGATAGAAGAGAAAATGGATGTGCTTGACAAAAACGGCTTGAGCATTAACGTTGACGTGACGCTGCGCTTCCACCCTATCTATGATCAAATCGGGTATCTTCATGAAAATTTCGGCGTAGGCTATGTCAACACACTGGTAATCCCGGAAGTAAGGTCGGCCGTGAGGCAGGTCATGGGAAGGTTTAGTGCTGAAGAGATTTATTCTACCAAAAGAGGTGAAGTGGAGGCCATGATCAAAACTGAGACGGAAAAGAGCCTGAATGAAAATAATTGTGAAATGAGAGCGTTACTCATACGTTCTATCAACCTTCCCGAGCAGATCAGGCTGGCTATTGAAAATAAATTAAAGCAAGAACAAGAAGCATTGGCCTACCAGTTTAGGCTGGATAAAGAGAAGAGTGAGGCTGAGAGAAAACGTATAGCTGCGGAAGGTGAGGCGGTAGCCAATAAAATTATTAATAACAGTTTAACCCCTGAACTGTTAAAAATGCGTGGTATTGAAGCTACGCTGGAGTTAGCAAAGTCTCCAAATTCGAAGGTAGTGGTAGTAGGAAGCGGCAAAGATGGAATGCCTCTGATTTTGGGCAACAATTAGATCGAAAGAGGGTTTTTATTTGATCCTTTTTTTAGGTAATTTCACGGTCGATTTTGAATGTACGGAACTATAAACCAAAAATAAAATATGTCTAAAACGGCAGAACTTAAAATAGGAGATGCATCGTATCAACTACCACTGGTTGAAGGAACAGAAAATGAAACAGGAATTGACATTGGAAGCTTAAGAAGTGAATCAGGACTGATCACTCTTGACCCTGGATTTAAAAACACAGGATCTACCAAAAGTGCCATCACATTTCTGGATGGAGAAAAAGGTATCTTAAGATACCGTGGCTACTCGATTGAAGAGCTTGCGGAAAAATCGACTTTTATTGAAGTAGCTTACCTGCTTATCTATGGTGAACTACCTACTCCTGAACAGCTTTCGGCTTTTCAGAACGATATAAAAGTTCACACTTTGGTTCATGAAGACATTAAAAAGATACTGGAAGGTTTTCCTTCTAACGCGCACCCAATGGGCGTGCTATCTTCTTTGGTAACTTCACTTACTGCGTTTTACCCTGAATCTCTGGATCCAAACCGTTCTGCCGATAAGGTAAACCTGAGCATCATCAGGATTTTGGCTAAAATGCCGACATTCGCAGCCTGGGCTTACAAAAATGAAGTAGGCCACCCTGTTAATTACCCTGACAACGAACTTGACTACTGCAGCAACTTCCTGAAAATGATGTTTGCTTTGCCTGCAGAAAAATATGAAGTAGACCCGGTAATTGCCAACGCACTGGACAAGCTTTTAATCCTGCATGCTGACCATGAGCAAAACTGCTCTACCTCTACAGTAAGAGTAGTGGGATCATCTCAGGCCAGTCTTTATGCTTCTATTTCAGCAGGTATCAATGCTCTTTGGGGACCTCTTCACGGTGGTGCCAACTCAGCGGTGATCAACATGCTGGAAAACATCAAGAAAGATGGTGGCGATACCAAGAAGTGGATGGCCAAAGCCAAAGACAAGGATGATCCATTCAGACTGATGGGCTTCGGACACAGAGTTTACAAAAACTTTGATCCAAGAGCCAAGATCATCAAAAAAGCTGCAGACGATGTGCTGGCTAAGCTTGGTGTTAATGACCCCGTACTGGACATAGCCAAAGGACTTGAAGAAGTGGCTCTAAACGATGAGTACTTCGTTGAAAGAAAACTTTACCCTAACGTAGACTTCTACTCAGGCATCATTTACAGAGCCCTTGGCATACCTGTAGATATGTTTACAGTTATGTTTGCCCTTGGACGACTCCCAGGCTGGATTGCTCAGTGGAAAGAGATGAGAGAGAACCACGAACCTATTGGCAGACCTCGTCAGATCTATGTAGGAGAAAACCTAAGGCCTTACAAAGGAGTAAGCGAGAGATAAAAACATCAATATGTTTTGATACAAAGAGGCTGAATATTATTTTCAGCCTCTTTTATTTTACAACCAGATTTAACTCATATATAATATGTCTACAGAAGAATTTGAAAGCGCAGTAAAGAGATCGAAAGAATTGACAAAGCGACCTTCCAATGAAGAGCTTCTTAAATTATACGCCCTATACAAGCAGACTACCGAAGGTGACAACAATGAGACTCGCCCAGGTGGGTTTGACTTTAAAGCCATAGCCAAGCACGATGCATGGGCAGAGCTGAAAGGTAAAACCCCGGAAGATGCTAAAAGTGAATATATTGCCCTGGTAAAAGACCTGGAATCAAAATACGCCTGATGGCAATATTTTATCAACCGGAAATACCTGCCGGAGTACATTCCCTTGACCAGGAAGAGTCCCGTCATTGCGTGAAAGTACTCCGTCATACTACCGGCGACACCATTAAGGTGCTCGACGGTAAAGGCAGCATCTATGAAGCCCGTATAACCACGGCTTCCCCGAAAGCATGTGCCTTTGAGATCATCAACACCATAACACAGGATAAACCTGCCCACTACATTCACATAGCCATAGCGCCAACCAAAAACCTGGACAGGATGGAATGGTTTATAGAGAAGGCAGTGGAAATTGGCATACAGGAAATTAGCTTTTTGCTCTGTAAGAACTCCGAAAGACGAGTTTTAAAAACAGACAGACTTGAACGCAAGGCTATCAGCGCGCTCAAACAGTCTCAAGGCGCCTATATGCCACGAATAAACGAACTCCTACCCTATCCTGACTTCATCACCAAAGTGCAGGAGAAGCGAAAGTACATCGCTTACGTCGACTTCAGTAATCCGGCCAAACTCTATCACATAGCCCCTCCGGGTGACACCTACTGCATTCTGATCGGCCCCGAGGGCGATTTTACAGAAGACGAACTGGAACTCGCCATCCAAAACGACTTCCAAAAGGTAAGCCTTGGCAACAGTAGACTAAGAACAGAGACAGCGGGACTGGCGGCTTGCCATGGGCTTAATGTGATTAATGATAGGTAAGAAGCATTGCGGCAATTATTGATAAAGCTTCCAGGAAAGCTAAGATCAGACAAAAGATCCCACATGTATTGAGACATAAGCTTCGCCACTCATCTGCAGGGTAATGGCACCAGCGTTAGACAAACTCTGGTTTTTCAGGCATAACTCAAGCCTCACTACTCAATTACGCACCTTTCAATTAACTCTTTGAAAGGCATTAAAATCCCTTAGATTAGGAAGAATATAATGTGTGTAGTGTACAACGTTGCGCATATTCAATGAATACCACCAATCAAAAAAACCACTTAACTACATTACATAATTAAGTGGTAACTGTAAAAATTATAAGTTCTTACTCTAATGACTGTAAACGTTCTTTTAGATGTTTTTTGATATTTGTTTTTGCTCTGTCTCCAATGGCTATTCGAAGTGGTGGCTTTCGCTGATCATTAGAAGCAATAATTTTATCTACCACTTCCTCTGCATTATCTAATTGCCCAAATCCTTCATTTATAAGATCACGTATCTCTTGTACTGAAGTATGGTTATATTCTTCCATCTTATTTGCCATATTTATGCTGGATGCAAAGCTAGTACCTGTAGGTCCAGGTTCTGCTATAGTGAAATGAATATTAAAGGATTCTAAATCGTGATTAATAGACTCGACAAATCCCTCAATTCCCCATTTAGAAGCATGATACAAACTGAAGCCGGGGTAGGCAATTTGCCCTCCTTCCGAAGAAACCTGAATGACATGACCTCCAGTGGGTTGTGAACGTAAATAAGGGATAACTGCCTTTATAAGCCTTATAGAACCCAACAGGTTTACTTCTATTTGATGAACAATCATTTCGTCAGTCAGTTCTTCTACTGCTCCAAAAATTCCATATCCTGCGTTACTTACCACCACATCTATCTTACCAAATGCATTAAATGCTTTGTCTACAACTGTATTAATTTCATGTTTATCGGTAAGCTCTAAATGAGCAGTTTCCAGTGTATTCGGATATTTTTGTCGCAAATCATCTAGCAATTCCACATTTCTTAAGGTAGCAAAAACTTTATCGCCCCTTTCCAGTAGTTTCTTCATCATAATATTTCCTAATCCAGATGAAGTTCCTGTAATAAACCAAGTTTTACTCATAACAAATATTTTAAAGTTGTTTGCTACAAAGGTAATTGCAGGGGATACCTAAGGGTTAACGAATTTGAAACGAGGATTTGTAAAAATCAAACCATTCTGTATTCCGAAGGAGCAAGGCCTTCCTTTCTTCTAAAGAAATTTGAAAAATGTGTGATTTCACGGAATCCTAAGAGGAAAGAAATTTCTGAAATAGGTATGCTAGAGTGCCTCAGCAATACCTTTGCTTCACGTACTATTCGTTCTTGAATAAGAGTAGAAGTAGAAGCGCCCATTGTCTTTTTTAAAATACGGTTTAAATGATTTACGTGGAGTGATAAATGGTTGGCAAAGTCAGAAGGGGAAGTCAACAATAGTTTTTGTTCTTTAGCCTCTATTGGGAATTGGCTTTCCAACAATTCTAAAAAAGCTTCTGTAACCCTGCGGCTGGCACTCGTATTTGTTCTAAAGTTTTGAATAGGTGATACCGTTTTAGAGGCAAAATGTAATACCTCAAAAACTAAATTTCGGAGCAAATCAAACTTATGCTGATAATCGCTATCAAACTCTCTTAGCATCTTTTTGAAAACAATCTCCATTTTTAGGAATTGGTTATCATCCAGTTCTATAACATGTTGCCCGTCTTGTTGAAATGTAGCATAAGTGGTAATATCTCCAAAATGATGAAAAAACTCTGGAGTAAACACACAATAAATGGCTTGATGATTGCCTTCAAGAGGAACCCAATTATATGGAATTAATGGGTTGGCAAAGAGTAATGCTTGTTTATGTACTTTATAGACCCTGTCAGCAAAATGAATCTTATATGTACCCTTTAGGATACTTACTTTATAGAAATTTCGTCTGCGAAAAGGAATGGGCTGTATACTACAACTAGATAAATTTCCAATGGTTGCCACATTAAAATTCCCCAAATCATTTGTGAGTTCAAATTTTTGGGACTTGTAAAAACTTTGAATAGTTTCATTTTCCACAGATCTAATATACGAAAATCACTTTGTTAACAAGAAAAAAGGCAGGCAGGTAACGCTGCATATACAAATAGCGGAGTTAATGTTCACCCTGGAGGTATAAGGTGTTTTGACTTTTATCATGACACAAGATTATACTGACCCGTATGATCTTAAGCGTCCGCTCAATGATTAAAATGTCACGAAAACATAGGGTATTGGCTTAAAAATTATAATTAATTAACTCTTCAACATAAAAAAGGCTATCCCGATATGAGATAGCCTTTCTTACCTATTCATTCCCTCACCTATTAATAACAACCCTCCTTTGAGACTTTTGACTGCCTTGCTCTACAAGAACGATATAAACTCCTTGCTTGAGGTTTTCACTGGCCTTTACTTTTATGCTTTGCAGTAATTGCTCAGGGGTATAGACCTCTTCGAAATAAACCCTTCCGTATACATCCATCATTCTCACTCTTACGGGTGCCGGGTCTCCGGTGGAAATATTTAGGTTGATGTTTGAATCATCAGTAGGGTTAGGGTAGGCCTCTAACGCTATTCCTTCCGTCAGCACTTTATTCTCAAGTACCACTATTTGATCTGAGATAGTGAATTCGCCATTGAAATCTACTTGCTTTAGTCGGTAATAGTTTCTGCCGGTGTAAGGAGATCTGTCTCTGTAGCTGTAGAAATGGCTGGTGCCTGAGGTACCATTACCGCGAATTTCAGCTATGGTTTCGTAGGTCTTGCCATCTCTTGATCTTTGCAGCTCAAAGTAATCATTGTTCAACTCTGATGAGGTGATCCAATGCAGTATGTTCGTTTGGTTATCTACTCTTCCGGCAAACTCAACCAGAGTAACTGGTAGAGGGTTAATAGTCAGGTCTGTTGCTCCCAGGGTAAAGGTTTGCTGGCTAAAGCCCACTGAGTTTGACACCAGGTATCCACTTGTAGCGCTTCCTGCCCTTTCTGCATTGCCTTCTGATGTCCACTCAGAAGCCCCAGAGTTCCACCTCATCACCCTGAGCTGGTTCAGGTTGCTTACCACGCCGGACTGGCTGTCCCAATGCAGGATCACCTGTCCTGTACCGCCGCTAACTTCAAGAGACCAGTATTCAGAATCGCTGAGGCCGGCATTGGCACCGCCCATACCGTTTGTGGTATTGAAGTCAGGCCCATACGGTGCTTCCTGAGGGTTGGCATTAAAGTACTCCCCTATCCACACTTGTGAGCCGGTGGTATTGGTATTTTTAACACCGATGTTACGAACCCTGTCATCCTTACCCACGGGGAAGGTAAAGTTGCTGCCATTATTGATGAGCTTGCCCATAGGTCCTTCTACATAAGAACTGTTGGAACCATTGGTTGGGGTTGCATAAGCACTGATGGTACTCAAGGTTAAAAGATTGGCAGACGTGGTGATAAATTTACCATCGGTTAAAGCCAGCTCTCTTGAAACCTCTACATCGCCATTCAGCACTACTTCAGTATTGTTATCGATCTCCAGATTGTTGAAAGCGCTGCTTCCTGTAAAGTTACCGGTGATCTGCTGCGGGCTGCTGCCTGCCAGTATGATCCGTGCATTGCTTCCCGAGCCTCCCTGAAAACCTGCTCCGGATGCCAGCAATATGTCGCCCAATACACGAACCTCACTGTTGAAACCACCGTAGTTGCCGAAGGTAGCTGTGCCATTGATAGACAGGTCATTGCAAACTGTCATATTTTCTCTCAGTTGCCTCTGTCCTGCCCCACTGAATGACAGGTTATATACTGTATCAGGAATAGAAATAGACACGAGCTGATAATCGGCTGAACCTCCGAATTCGAAAGTTCCTCCACTGCTACAGTCCGAGAAATCGCTGTAATTACCTGCCGGTAAATAACCTATATTATTGGTGGCCAGGGTACCGCTGCCGCTAACCTCTCCCAGGATGTGTCCGTCAGTGCTGCTAATATTAAGTGTACCGTCGATGATGGTTTTATAGGCGGCCCGGTTGTCTCCATTGGTGGAAACAGTCAGTCCTGCCGGGATTTCAATAATTACGCCATTCGGTCCACCGGCTGGTATATTCACACCCGGCCCGGTTCCATCGGTAACATTTTCCCAGTTATTGACATTGTCCCAGCTATCAGACACATTCACTGCCCTTAAAACAGGAATAGTTGCAGGGAATGCTTCAGGCACCCCGGCGCTGTAGGCACGCGATAAGTCGCTGCTGCTGGCAAAGGTAAAATTGATCTGATTACTTGCTGAGTTCACATTGCCCGGGAATGTCCAGTCATCCGAAGCATCAAGCCTTGCCCCCACGTAATCGCTGATCGACTTGCCGTTGGCTACCGAAATATCTGTCGGGTCATAAGTCAGCACCATGGTGGCGTTAAGGTTTGAAATGTTAGAAGAGCTCACCTGCCAATAATATTGAAGTACATTGTCCTGATCATCTATCTGGGCAGAAGCGCCTCCCATTTCAGTATCTTCAATTACGGTCGGATGCCTTGAATCTATAGGCTTAAAGTTAAACTGGGATGTTCCGGCCGCTTTGGTGCTGATATTAAACGCTACAGGAGTGTATTTGGGAGTGGTACCGTTTACGCCTAAAGGAATAAAGAAGCTCCCTGACGTACCTGACACACTTTTCGTAACCCCAAGGTCACTGATCACTCCGGTTGTGGTTATCATCCTGTTTATGTTGAATGGCGCTCCTTCAATGCTGCCTGAAGCCAGAAGTCTTCTGTTCCTGATATCCAGTATACCATTGGTCAAAGTCAGGTTTCCGGCAAATGATGTATTCAGCAGGAATACCGCACCGTCATTATTATCCAGCTCCAACCTTCCAAAAGTACCGTTAGTCCCTGATACAGTCTGGGCATTGGTTCCTGACATTAATATACCTCCCGAAGCTCCTGAACTGATGTGGGAGGCAAAACTGAATATATCCTGCTTTACCTCAATGGTATTACCACCGTCTATAAACTGACCGGATTGCAGGGTAAGGTCATTGCTTACCAGTATATCCGTTGCCGACTGTAAAGTCACTGATACAGAAGGGTCAATTTGCAGGTTATAAAATTCCGTATTTCCGGTAATGCTTTGGGTACCTCCGCTAAAATATGTGGTGTTCCCGTTGGGGAGGTAGGTACCGTTATTGGTCATGTCTCCTTCAATAAAGAGATCAAGGCTGTTGGCATCAAAAGTCGCTCCTGCTTCAATGGATAAGTCACCGTTCAAAGTTAATGGCCTAACCATCAACCTCGCGACTGGATTATTGCCCGACGAATTATCAACGATCAGATTGGGCAATTCTACGGCACTGTTAATCGTAATCTCCTGACCTGCATTGGTATCTGTTCCTCCAATGGTTATCACTGCCGACGGATCGATATAGCTTGTTTCCGGCTCAAGGAAAAGTGCTGCGGTACTTCCTGCAGGTTTTTCATTGGCTACAATAAATTCCCCCTTATGCAACTGGAATATACTTCCTTCTCCTAACACTTCAAAAATACCTCTGTTGCTATGCAGGCCTCCGGTCTGGCCAACCACCAGTCGTGGAGTACCGGCTCCCTGTTCGCCCATATTGAATTTTAAGGCGCCATCATCACTCAGCAGGCTTCTTCTAATATGAGACCCTACGATCACCTCCCCGCTTTCCCAAATATTCAATATAGACTGATTGGATCCTGAGTATTCTATGTAGTTATTATTACCTCCGTTAATATATGCGTGGCCATTATCCCGGACCCTTAACTCTCCGTCAAGCCTTATCCCGGTATCATCACCAGTGACCCTTACGGTAGAGGCCTGCCTTACCACGATCATACTTCCATCGGGAATTACAAAATCGTCCCCACCACTGGAAAGTGTAAAATCGAGGTTATTATCAAGCAGCCTCAATCTGCCGGCAATGATCTCAAGAGCCTTTTCAGATCCATCAGTAGGGCCATTGAGAGTGATTTCATCATTAAAATCGATAAAATCGGCAGTTTCATTTTTAGTATCAATAATAAGCCTGTAAAGCTCGGGCACTGCTCCTGAGGTTACGGTAAAATCCATATTCTCTCCCCTGATTTCCATAATAGCATTGTTACCTCCGGAGTTATCCGACCACAGGTCCATATCGCCATGGATAATATCTATGTTATTCTCAACGATAAGTCTGTGCTCCAATCCGCCCGGCGTAGTGTTATCTACCGTTATCAGGTTAGCATTGTCCGAAGTATTGAATTTCGCTGTTTCCAGTCTCAGATAACCTGTCCTTACGGTTTGGGAAGAGGCCGACGAGAATAACAATCTGCCTTTTCTATTCGTACCCAGTTGCAGTGTATCCGTAACCGTGAGGTTGGCTTCAACCTGCAATGTACCTCCATAGTCAATTAATAACTTTCTGGCTGTTATGTCATTTTGAAGCACCAAAGTCCTGTTAAAAGTGGTTGTATTGCCTCCCAGTATCCTCAATGAAGGGAATTCAGTGATGTTTGAAGGCACTACAATTTGCCCGTCTTCTGTGAGGTTATATAACCAACTGCTCTTTTCGTTGGTAGTAAAATCACCAAAATCACCAGCCAGATCAGGGATCTCACCTGCTCCGGTACCTATTTGCAGATGGATCTCCCCATCTCCACTTACAGCACCCAGGCTTCCATCCCTGTTTTTAGGAAATGTAAGTCTGGAGAGATTGACATCTTCTACTGTTGCCCCACTTTGTGAATCAAAAACAAGGGCAGCTATATTTATATTTACATTTGCGCCATATCTGTGCGTAGCCCCATCACCTGATGTTACCGTAATGCCCGTGGCACTGGCTCCTCCGCCCGGGTTACCTATATTTCCATAACCAATAACTGCAACATCCCCGGCCTGCGGATATGAAGCCGCTGCGGCTCCTCCATGTTTCAACACGGCATCTGTTGACCATGCATTAACATTAGTCCAGTTATATTCAACCGCAGTGGTATTGTTATCATTTCTACGGCTGTAGAATATGTCAGGTGACCCGGTAAATTTAGAAATAGTACCGGCAGTATAGCTGGCATTGATCATAGGGAAACCTCCTCCTCCACTATTATCGAAGGTTAATATATTGGTTGAGGTGTTAATGTTACCGACCACTTCGGAAGAGCGTGTAAACGGCTGTTCGTTCAGTACAGAACCCGGAACATAGCTGACTTCATTAGCTGCATTATCATCGTTATCGCTATAATTAAAAGTATATTGCACTGTAGGCACGCTGGTAAAGCCGCTGTGGCTCACCCTCCAGTAATAGGTCAGGGCACTGCCGGTGGCTGCCAATGTCGGCAGCTCCGTATCAGCTACACTGATCCTGACAAATCCGTCATCATTGAAACCTCCTGATGGTACGGTAAGGGTTGCGGGAGTATAACGCAGGTCTGCATTTGCATTTGTACCCAGAGGATACAATACCGAGCCAACACCTGTTACAGGCAATTCAAGTCCGCCATCTGAGGCATTACCCGCCGTCTGGATCATCTTAGTCACTGAAAAAGGTGCTCCACTAAGCGTATTGGTCACTGTAAGCTTCTGTGTACCTATGTTAAATTTCCCTGAGATCATTGACAGGTCACCTACAGCCAGACCTGCGCCCGCAAGATTAACATCTCCGGCAGCCTTATTGATATTGAGTTTATCAACCGAAGGACTTGTGCCGGATGTAACCGTAATGGTTTGATCACCTGAGGCATTGTTAATATCCAGTGACCCGGTTGCGTTACCCACAACATTAAACGCCAGGTTTATATCCGCCAATGCTGAAACTTTATAATCACTGTAATTGAAATCCCCACGGATCACGCTAAAGTCATTATTGACAATCACTGCCGTAGAACCTGTGGCATAAGAGAAATGTGGGGCTATTGTAACCGTGCGGTCATCACGGGTTTTATTGACCACCAGATTATAAAATTCCTGCTGGTAGGCAGCATTTCTCAAGTAAATAATCGAATTCCTGTTATTATCAAAATAGGTAGTGTTATTTCCGGTAATATATTCAGCCCCACTGTCTAGTACCCGTAGATTACCTCCAATATAGACGTCAACCCCTCTGGCGTTAAAAGTGGTAGAATTTTCGATTCTGAGCTGGCTAAGCACCACTAGTGGCTGGGCCGGCAGGGTTTGTCCTAAAACGGTACCTCCATCCAGGTAAATTTCCGATGTACCTCCTCCTGTCTTGGCCATATACAAATTGAAAAATGGCGCCGTAGAGGTAATCTTAAAGTTGGTACCGGTAGCCATTTCAAACCTCACATCCCCGGCGGTAACGCTGATATTAATAGGGTCAGAATTAATGAATATACCTCCCGAATCACTATCCGTACCATTGGAGCGCTGTATAGTCAAAGTACCTCCTGACATCCTGAAAATGTTGTCCTTATATGGAAGAGAGAATACATAATGACTGCCATCCGTACCAGAACCGGTGAGGTTAACCGAGCCACCACTTTGTATGTATGCCCCTACGTGCTGGGCACCGAAAACGGAAGTCCTGATCTGGCTCACATTTACGGTGCCTTCTTCCACTCTGAGGGTACCTGTCTCCCTTAGGGTAAACCCACTGCCACTGGTAATATTGACCAATGACTGAGTACCGCTTACTTTAAAGGTACCATACACTACAAGTGCTGTGCTTCCGGTCATGGTCAGCCTTCCATTATCGACCCAAATCCTGGCATTCACGTTCAGGTCATAGTTTCCACTTCCCGATTTAAGCTCATCAATGTATACATTCGGCCCGATCCTGATCGTACCCACATGCAAGGCAAGTGCCTGGGCAGGTACTGAGGTGCCATTAGATCCTCCTGACTGGTTATTGCGGCCATAAAGCTCAAAATTCCCCGGACTGCTGGCTTCAAAAGAGGCCATATAAGTAGCATCAACACCTTTATCAATGATTATCCTGTAAAAATCTGTAGTGCCATAGCAGTAGGTGTACTGATCGGCATAGTCATTATTATAAGTTATTTCCACCACTCCGGTAGTTGCGCTGTTGGTATAATCCGGGCTGGCCTGATTGGTGAACCTTACCGTTCCATGATTGGTAAAGTCACCACCGATTGCCAACTGGTGATAAGCATTGGCCGTACCTACGCTGATCCTGCCGGCAGCACCAACAATAATATCTCCGTTTACATTTATATTTCTAACGGTAGTGCTTGAGTTGTCCCCAACCCTCAGCTCGCCGTCGGTCACATCCAGGTCCCCGTTTAAATTCAGATCTGCCAATAAGGTAAGAATGTCATTGGGAGACGAACTTGCAAGGTTGACTATAACATCATTGAATGTGTAGGTCGAGCTTAAAGTGTAGGCACTGGCGCCATAAAACTCTACAATTCCACCATCTGAAGTACCAAACCCATCAGGACCAAGTGTAGTGCCCGAAGGAAAATCAGGGTTCGATAGCCTGATCTTACCTGTTCCTTTGATGATATTGAATAAATGTCCTGTGGTATTACCTATTTCAAGGGTAGCTCCTGCACGTATCTCTACACCCTGCACCTCTTTTGCATTAGTAGAAATGGTAACATCTATACCGTTTAGAATAACTACTTTATTATCCGGTCCCGGTACCGCCGGATTTAACTTTATAGTTCCGGAAGGATCTGTAGTCCAGGTGTCTGCATCATCCCAGTCACCTCCGGACACATAGCTATATAAGGTAGTGACTCCAGGCGTGCCCAGTGTATAATATCCCGAAGAAAGTTCAGCATTAGCTACTTCAAACTCTATAGCATTGCCAACCACGGTAGCATTAGATACCGAAATGAGCGTAAAGCTACTTGAAAGGTCTGGCCTGTATAACAATTTATAGTCAGTAACTGCTCCCACTGCTCCCATACCTGCTTCTGTAAAATCAAAGCCGATTGTTACATCGATATTTCCGGCATCAATGCTTCCCCCCTGCGACCTTTCCATGTACCATGATCGTGACCATCTGCTGGTAGCTGGTACTGCAACGTCTGTATTTACCACTTCGTTGGTACTGCCATCATGCCCGGCTATAATGTACTCATCGTTTACATCTATGCTGGCATTGGCCTCTTGCATATAAAGGCCTCCTCCAATACCTATTGAACCTGCATATTCATAGCCTGAGGCATCCCTGCCTATCACGATCAAATCCTGATCATATGCAGGGTCTCCTGCCGTGAAAAAAGCATTGGCTGCGCTTCCCAGGGTCAGGTTATATTTAGAGCTCAGATAATTATGTACCCTCAACCGCTGCACATCAGACAGCGTACTGCTGAAAACAATGATCTCAGCGATATCACCTCCATAGTTATGACCTGATGGATTGATCAAATCCCCAATTACCTGCCGGGATAATGTTCTTTGTGCATTGAACTCTGCAAATACAACCTGGGCCTGATCATATGTCCACTGACTGCTGTTATTGTTAGCAAACGGACCAATTTCATCATTACCATTGATGGCATACGCAGCCTGGTTTGAACCATTGCCATCGAAACTCCACCCTCTCAGGTTTCCGCTCCGTGCATCAAGCGCTACATGGGCACCACCCTGGTAGTACCCCCACACCTGGCCGAGGTCAGAGGTTTCTTGCAAAGACGAACTGGCTTTATAGACTACGAATACTGTTCGGGCAGTGATCCCTCCCACACCTGAGTAATCATCATTGAAGGAGTCGTTGCTGCCATCAAACCTTACCACCGGCAGGCCATTAATTTCGTCTGTATGAAATGAGGGTTGTTCTCCTGCTGTAAGCTGGCTGGCGTTGAACCCATTACCGCTCAGGTCGTTCCACTGCTGAACAGGTTGTCCATCCGAAACCGGAGTAACTCCTGCATCACTAAAAATACTTTGATCTGCCTGTAGCCAAACCTCTAAGGTGGAAGAACCATC